>JAYVUR010000114.1:0-3423 GCA_043787715.1 Candidatus Melainabacteria bacterium | reverse complement strand
TGCGTTCCTTGTTATTCGCGATAATAGTATCGGCAACCGCAAGTATATTGCCTGATGATCTATAGTTCTGCTCTAGTTTAATTATCTGCGCATCGGGATAATCTTTCTGGAAGTCTAAGATGATTTTGAAATCGGCGCCGCGCCATGAATATATACTCTGATCTACATCCCCGACTACTGTGAGGGACCGGGACGAGTGGGATTGACTTATTTCTTCTTCCGTCCCTCTCGCAAAATATCTAATCAACTCATACTGCGTCCTATTAGTATCCTGATATTCATCTACCAGTACATGTTTGAAGCGACCAGAATAATATGCCGCTAGATCAGGGTTATCGCGTAATAATTGAACACTGTATAATAATAAATCGTCGAAGTCCAGCGCATTATTGCGTGCCATCAATTCTTCATACTTGGCATAGATATCAGCGACTTTTTCTTCGCGATAATTGAGCGCGCCTTCATTGAACTTGAGCGCAGAGCGACCTTCATTTTTGGCGGAGCTGATTCTATAACGTACAGCTTTAGGTACATAGAGTTTAGGATCAAGATCTAGTAGTTTAATAGCTTCTTTTACTACATTTACGGTATCAGTCTCATCGAAGATCACGAAATTACGTGTCCAGGTTCTTATGCGGCCATCCGGGGCCTTTACTTGCAGTCGCTCGATTTCTGATCTAAGTAATCTTGCACAAACAGCATGGAAGGTGCCGATCCAGGCAGTTTTTATTTTGTCAGCGCCAGCTAGATGTCCTATGCGCTCTTTCATTTCTTGAGCAGCTTTATTGGTGAAGGTAACCGCTAGGATAGAGTCGGGACTTGTGCCCAAATCCAATATATAAGCGATTCTATGGGTTAAGACCTTGGTCTTACCGCTGCCCGCCCCAGCTAGTACTAGTAGCGGCGAGCCCATATGCGTGACGGCAGCTAGCTGAGCAGAGTTGAGACCTGCTAGAATACTAGGGTTGCTTTTTGGCAGCTGGGCGTTTAAGTCCATTATTATATTATTTTAGACGATGCGATTTAGTACTTATTACGAGGGTGGATTTGGCGGTGGCGGAGTTGCCACGCCAGTCTTTAATGATACTGATATTCCTACTTCTACGCTTGACTTGAATGAAGAATTTAAGAATATTCAATCTGAAGGCTCTAAGCAGGTAGCCATTATTGGCAGCCGCGATATCTCCATGAGTCATATGAAGATTATTGAGCTTATTGCTTTTGGTTTTTGTGTCGCTGGCAGCACTATTGTTACTAGTGGTGGTAGCTGTGGTACTAACTACGCCACTATCAAGGGCGCTCTTGGTGGTAACCCGGATAAGCTTAAGGTAGTATTGCCGCAGACTATTGCGCAACAAGCCAAAGAAATCCAAGATCAACTTATTGGTGTTAAACACATTATCGAGCACAAGGACAGAGAGAACATGCTACTTGCTGATGCTAGCCGTCTCTGTAACCAAGAGATTATCTCTGAATGCCAGCAGCTTATTTGCTTCCTTTATCGTGATAGCAATACTTTATTGAAGGCCTTAGACTTCGCCCACTCGCTTAATAAAGTGGTGACGATATTTTATTTGGATTAGCGCAACGCCCTAAGCTCCCCCAGACACTTAGATATCTGACAAGTAAACCAGAAGTGGACATGGCGTTTATAAGCTAGGGTCACTAGCCAGCCTACTGTATAAGCGGCAAGCTTCAACGAGCTTTTGAAGGCTTCACTAAGCTTGGTAACTACTTCACTACTATTAAGATGATTTAGTCCATGAAGTTTCATCCATGTGAGTGTGCGCCCAACTACGTAGTACCAGTTCTTGACGAAGCGCTTATCGACACGATCTGGACCTACTGGATGGTAGACATTGGCTGAGGGAAAATACTTCACCGGATATTTAGCCGCTAATATACGCCAGCACAATTCTGTATCTTCGCAAGCACCGCGCTCCTTGCCGTGTATGCCAAGATCAGTTCTGAATAGACCTAGTTTGCAGAATAGATCACGGGTGATCATTAGATTAGCTGAGATAGGGTTGAAGATTTTGCGATTACCGAAATAGAAGGGGTATGAACGCTCACGCTCACCATAGCTGTGCGAGGGGAATATCGATTGGATAATCTCGAAGGGTGGATCGAGGTTTAGCCAAGCGGGGATTTCAGTTTGCCAATCTGGTGTAACCTTGCCGCCATAAGCTACTGAGATCGGTTTAGTGCTAGCAAGTTTATAGACTTCAGCAAGCCAGATAGAATTGAGTCTAATATCATCATCGACGAAGGCGATAAGATTGCCGCCAGCTTCTTTAATACCGCGATTGCGTGCTGGTGAGGAGCCTTGTTCTAGTTCTTTAATATAGCGCACGTTAAATTTAGCGGTGATTTCAGCGCTGTTATCACTAGAGTTGTTGTCTATTACTATGATCTCTAAATCTTGGCGTTGCTCTGGACTTAAGTCTTCAAGCTGATCGCTAAGATCTTTTAGTACCATTTTGAGTTGAGGGGCACGATTGTAAGTGCAGATAACTATGCTGAGTGACTTGCTATGCTCAGCGCAGATTTTTTGATCGCTAGGAGTGAAGGGTGACATCTTAGACTATTGCCGCCGCTTCATAACCAAGGCGTTCTTGCATTGCACTGATATGTGGCATTATGCTTTTGATTAGTTCTTGGTTCTTTAGCCATTTGTTGGGATCGGGTTGGCTCTTAGTAGATACTACTGGTGGTTTTTCAGCCATAGCTTTTAGCTCCCCTGTATAATCGATATCTATGAATTCGCAAATCTGTTTAATCAATTCAGCTGTCTTTTTGACTAGATCTTCATACTTGATCTGCATATAATCATCATGGCTCATCTTACTAAAACCTTCAAGCGCACACTTGTGTGCTGAACTCCACTGATAAGCACAGATCTCTTCTAAGCCTACTTCCTTATCTAAGAACTGCTCCCAACCTGGTGGGTTAGTGAATTTCCAGACACCACCATCATAGTCACGAACGCGCAAGCGTGAATTGTAATCATAGAATTTACGGAAGCTGAAGCTAAATCTCTCATTATTCTTAGAGCGCCAACCTTCTATGAGAGAACTTACATTAGTCTTGCCATCACGAGTAATATAGATGAACTTGGCATCAGGGAAGGCAGCTTTGAGGTAGGCGACCCTATAAGTATTAGGCGGAGTTTTATCGAGTACGCGATATTCACTCAGGAACAGCGATTTAAAGCCTGCCACCAGATTGCAAAATGGCTTGAAGAAGGGTTGAGTGAATTGACGTATCTTATTAAGAAAAGTCAAATCCACGACTCTAGCCAATGCTGCAGAATTATAAGTGCGACCGTGATACTTAGCTTCTAGATATTCTCTATCACCTATGTTGAAGTCTGCTTCAGTTAAATACATTGAGAACATTGGATCGCGTTTATCGGGGAGGAAT
>JAYVUR010000113.1:0-6262 GCA_043787715.1 Candidatus Melainabacteria bacterium | reverse complement strand
AAAAGCATTAGCACTATATTTAATCATCTCAGCGCTGGTAATATCAGTGCTAATTAGCAGTACTTCGCCGAAACCCTCTGGGCGCTTGCAAAACACTGGTGCTGAGAATTTCTGAGATTGCAGTTTCTCATAGAGCTTCTCAAGCCTAGCAAGCGTAGTATCATCTTCTGCACCAACCACTATGCGATCTGGATAGAGAGTATCGAATATCGCCGAGCCCTCTCTTAAGAACTCCGGGTTAGATGCAACCGTGAAAGCCACAGCCTGAATCTCTTTGGAGCCGGTACTAGTAGTGAGCACACGCTCGCGCACTCCACGTTCAACCAGCATGCGCACCCAATTGCCCGAACCAACGGGCACTGTGGATTTATTGATTACAATCGCACCGTCGCTAAGATACTGACCGATAGTAGCCGCCGCAGATTCCAGGTAACTAAGATCAGCTTCACCAGTAGCTTTAGGCGGAGTGCCAACTGCAATAAAAATAAACTCAGAACCTTCAATCGCTTGCTTGGCATTAATGGTGAATAGTGGTTTAGCTGCAGCAAGCTCTAATAATTCTTTGAGCCCCGGCTCGTAGATAGGCATCTCGCCAGCGTTGAGCTTGGCGATGCGCTGCTCATTAATATCAAGGCAGCTAACCTCATGCCCCAAAAAGCTAAAAGTAGCCGCGGTAACCAGTCCTACATATCCTGTGCCTATAACTGAGACTTTCATAAAAGACCAATATAGAGGATAGCACTAAAATATTTTGATAAGTACGGCAAGAACAGTGATAGTAAAGCCAGTTAAGGCGCCCATCTTAAGTGTTAAATTATTGTCAAGTTCTTTCATTGCTGTTTGAATTCTAAGTTCCAATTCTTTGAGATCCCGCTTAGCTATAATTTCCATTTCTTTAAGGTCTCGCTTGGTCGCTAGTTGACTATCAATAAGTTCAATAAGCGCTTCAGCTTGAACTTCAGCCTGCTTCTCGGGCACGCCTACGGCTCTTAGTCTGCGCACATAAGAAAGACTGTTGAATGGAATCGCCTCACCCATACTTATGTATTATACCACGCGGTATTTATTCTAAACATTAAGATTTATCACAAATCAATGTATTAAGATAAGCTTGATGCGAAACATTATTAACCAAATAACTGCATACGGAGTAGCTGAACAGAACGAGGTAAGCCTGCCCATAAAATCAGCAGAAGAGCTGGGAATATCAATACAAGCTTTTAGGGCTATAAGCAAATTATTTCCACTATTAAATAAAGTATTCAGGGGTAAAGGCAATCCAGCAATACCACAGAATCACAGCACTGTAGCAGATCATGAAGTCGGGATTACAAATATTACATCAAGAGTATTTGCAAGAAGCAATGCTGAGATGCTCGCAATAAAACAGCGCGTTAACGCAACCGCACTACTTCATGATCTACCCGAATTAATAGGAGAAATTTCAACTTATTTTCAAAGACTAAAGGGCGAGAAATATAACTTGCATGAAAGTGATAGAGTACGCCTAGAAGCCGATATCGCCAAAATTTTATTCTATCTAGCATTAAAAGCTTGTAAAGAGAATGATGACAAGATACTAAACCCAATTTATGAGCTACAAAACAAACTAGCAAACGAGACGGATCAATATGAAAGATATAAATATGCAGAAGAAAAGTTTGTAAAGCCACAAATAACTCTAATGGAACAAGCTTTGCAAGGATGCGACCAAGATCTCAATCAAGCACACGAAGAACTCATGCAAGCGCATGACTTTATGGAGAATGGCGTAACAGCTAATAGTGGTATCAATCCGAAAGATAAATATACAGCGCTGTTATGCAAATTACTAGATAAACTAGAGTCTCAATACTATGTTGGAACGGTAATGAATCTTAATCAAGCTGACCCTAATCTAAGACAAAAAATAATTAACTCATTTGAACCAGTAAAAAAAATCTTCATAGAATTTCAAAAAATCACGGGTATGCTTGGTGAAGGCTTCAAGCAACTAACACAAGCAACAAAAGAGTTCTACAACGAATGCGTTCAATTATACGTATCAAAGACCAATAATGGCGGCGAAATAGAACAACTGAAGAATTACATTATTTAGTATTATTAAATAAGTGACTGGTTTTCAACTTATCCTCGCCTCCGCCTCCCCTCGCCGTCATGAGATTTTGACTAGGCTAGGTATAGAACACGAGGTCATAGCGAGTAAGGCTGAGGAGCCGCGCATAAGTAATGTAGAAGAACTTATAAGTGTTTCTGAATTTAAGGCTAGAGATGTCTACGCGCACACTAAGGGATCCTTCGCGCTTCGCGCTCAGGATGACTATCTAATTTTATCCGCCGACACCATAGTCTATACTTCCCCCACCCGTATACTTGGTAAACCGCAAGACGCTGATGAAGCCTTCAACATGCTGCAAGAACTATCAGGCACTAAGCACCAAGTTTCAACAGCTATCACCTTGATGAACGCTGGCGGCACTATGCGCTCAGCGATAGAGACTACTACTATATATTTTCGCAAGCTCAGTATTGAAGAAATCCAAAATTATATAAGCCAGTACAAGCCCTACGATAAGGCTGGTGCTTACGCTATACAAGAACCGGCCGCTCTATTCATAGAGAAGATGGAAGGCTGTTACAGTAATGTAGTGGGGCTGCCCATACCGCTACTACTTAGAGAACTAGCGAATGTCTAAAATCACTATTATTGATTATAAAACCGGCGGCAATATTTTTAGTGTCAAGAATTCGCTTGAATATATTGGCGCTCAGCCCATTATTACTAGTGAGCCGCAAGAGATACTCAGCTCTGACAAGATTATTTTTCCGGGTGTAGGTAGTTTCAAAACCGCAAAAGAACAATTAGATAAGCTAGGCATTAGTGAAGCGCTGAAGCAAGCAAGAGCCAAGCAGATACCGATATTAGGAATTTGTGTCGGCATGCAAATTATGTTCGAGCAAGGTACAGAAGGAACTAATACTCAAGGCTTAGGATTTTTCAAGGGCTCAGTGGATAAATTTGAAACTACTGAACTTAAAATTCCACATATGGGCTGGAATGAAGTTAAGTTCGCCAAGCAATCGCGCAACCCACTAGCGGCTGCTACAGCGACCATGTACTTCGTACATAGCTACAGAGTGGCAGCCGAGCCAGCACTTAATCCCAGCGCCGAAATAGCCAGCACCGACTATGGCGGACGCTTCATCGCGCATATCTGGGACGGCGCTAGCACTTGGGGCTCGCAGTTTCATATGGAGAAAAGCGGCGAGGCGGGCTTAGAAATGCTAAAAAGCTTTGTAAGCTTATAATAGAAATATGGATTTTCTTAAAGACGATAAAAAACGCGAGACAGCAGTAGTACTAACTATAGTTATCAGCTGTTTGGTTTGTCTTGCGCTGGGCACCGCTCTCTATTCTAAGCAACGCGGCAAAAGCACTGGCAGCGCTGAAGTGGTGAACACTATTATGAAGGATAAGATAGTAGTGATTGGACTAGAGGGTCCTATCTTCGACTCGCTTGAGACTAGTAATCCTTTCATTAAATCCAAACCCAACGCCGTGCAAGCACGCAAAGAACTCAAGAAAGCGCTTGAAGACCCCTACACTAAAGCTGTGATCATTAGAGCTAATAGCCCGGGCGGCACAGTAGGCACTAGTCAAGAATTATATAAGCTAGTCTTAGAATTCAGAAAGAAGAAAAAACCAGTGGTGATTTCCATGTCTGATGTTTGTGCTAGTGGTTGCTACTATCTAGCCAGCGCTTCAGACCTTATAGTCGCTAATCCCGGCACGCTTACTGGTAGCATCGGTGTTATCACTCAAGGATTGAATTTCACTGGACTGATGGCACGCTGGGGCATCGCTGATCAGACTTTCAAAGCAGGTCGCTTCAAAGATATGGGCAGCGGGCTTCGCGAGATGAGTATTGAAGAGAGAGCGGTGATGCAATCTATGCTCAATGATAGTTATAGACAATTTCTTGATGATGTCTCATCTGCGCGCGGCATAGATAGAGCCAAGCTTGAGACCCTTGCGCAAGGTTTGATTTATACTGGCAATCAAGCTAAGCAAGCTGGTCTGGTGGATGAGCTTGGTACTTACGATGAAGCTAAAGCCCTCACCCGCAAACTACTTAAAGACAAATACAAATACTCTAAAGCTTCAAGCATAGCTATTGTTGAAACCTGGAGTACTACTAAGATTACCGACCTTGATGATATTTTCAATCTTGGTTTAGGTTCGCAGCTTTCTAAGCTTGGCTTAGGGGAACTGCTGAGTGGTAGTCATAGTGAATCGCCGTCCTATAGTTCATATCAGCCTTTGTGGTTGATACCGTAGGTTAACGCTCGGTTAAGACATTCACCCTAAATATCAAGCAATAAACTACTTTATATAACCATAAGCCCCTCTGGGTTTAACTAGTCGCGCGACTAGAAGCCAATCCAGAACTGCGATATAATGAAGAAATAATATGCTCTCCACCAAGCAAAAAAAGCTCAGAGACAGCGCCAGCAACCTAGCTAGTGTGAGCGAGACTGCAACCAGTCTTGGTATCAGTATAAGAGCTCTTAAAGCCAAAACCGATACTAGTAGGGTAGTAGAACTCTGGGCTAACCTTGCCATGATTCAAGAGATGCAAGGCAATCCCATTTGGCTAGCTGAAGCTAGGCAAGCCAAAGAATCTTGGGGTATTTACGCTGCTAAGCTCATCAAAAATAAAAAGAACCGCGTTTTTGTTTTCGAGAACAAGGAAGCGATTTTTGGTTTTGCTTTCGCCACACTTGAAGATTTAAAAATCAAAGGCAAAAAACATCTTAAAGCCACTTTGCGCGAATTGTATCTAGAGCCGGGTTTTAGAACCGCTAAGACTAATAAATCCATGGCAACCATGCTGCGTGAAGCGCTCAAATCTATCGGTGTCGGGTTTATTGAATTTGCAGTCAAGGATCTGGTTTAGGATAGGCTCTAAGTTATAATTGGCTTCGATGCGCGCAATGGTACTAGCAGCAGGTGTGGGATCTCGCCTTGAGCCGCTAAGCAACTATATCCCCAAACCTCTTATCCGCATTGGCGGCAGGCCAGTGATGGAGCATATATTATTATTACTGCGCAAGCATGGTTTTACTGAGGTGATATCCAACACTTGTCACCTTGCTGCAAGCATAGAAGATTATTTCGCGACCAAGGATTTCAGTATCAGCTTCGTACGCGAGCCCAAACTATCTGGCGTAGCTGGTGGCATAAGAGCTTGCGCTGATTTTCTTAAAAGCGGTACCGCTTGTATTATTATGGGCGATGCGCTTACTGATATAGACCTCGGCGCCTTATACCAAGAACATCTCAAGGCGCTAAGCCAAGGCTGCATAGTTACAGTCGCTAAGATGCAAGTAGAAGATACTAGGCATTTTGGGGTGATAGTGACTGATGCCAGCAACCGTATTATTAATTTCCAAGAAAAACCCAAGCCCGAAGATGCTCTTTCTAATTGGGCGAACACTGGGATATATTTTTTCGAGCCTGAAGTTTATAAGCATATTCCCCTTGACGTCCCAGTCTATGATGTAGCCAAGAATTTGTTTCCAGACTTGCTTGCCAAGGGCAAATATATGCAAGCAATTGCCGTTGAACCCAATGCTTACTGGGCAGATATTGGCACACCAGAACAATACCTTCAAAGCCTCAGAGATATTAATAGTGCTCTAGTAAAACTAGATCTACTCCCTAATATTTCTGCAACTGCTCGCATTGATAAGAGCGCTCAATTAAGCGGCGCAATAGAAATCGCTGACGGGGCTTTAATTGAAGCTGATGTAGAATTGCATGATTGTATTATTTGGGAGCAAGCTCATATTGCGCGCGGAGCCCGATTAAGCAATTGCATAGTTGGTCCGCACACCAGTGTTGAAACGGGTTCTAGCATTAGCAATAAGGTAGTTGCGAATATTGCAATAGCTTCATCACAGGCAAAGATTATGCACTCCCGCTTAAAGCGCAGAAATGTGACGTAAGTCACATTCCTGCTAAGATAACCAATCTCGGATAAGAAAATCCACTTTTGCAATTAATTCTCATCAAGAACAAACGCTAAGTCAAATGGGTATAACTATAGTATATTAATTCCTGAGACACAAGAATCCCCCCCGCTGTGGGGTAACCTACAGCGGATGTGTCTCATTCTCGTCATTACGAGGAACGTAGTGACGAAGCAATCCATATCAATCTCGACAAGCTTGTTTTCAAATCGTCCAGAACAAGGCTTGC
>JAYVUR010000112.1:0-2455 GCA_043787715.1 Candidatus Melainabacteria bacterium | reverse complement strand
CTGCGCAACAAAATCTCTAAGAGCAGCAGCATTAAAATTACCATCTTCAAGCTCTAAATTACTGATATGACCTTGAGTATCTACATAAAACAAAAAACTAGCATCTAAATTAGCAGATGGTAGTTTAGTCTCTAAAGCATTCAGCCAAGGATTAATGACTTGTTGGTAATTCTCTGAGCTGAAGCTTGCTTGCTCAAAGGCTTTCAGCTCAAAAGCCAGAGGTTTATAAAGCTTGGCAATATAATCATCAGCATCAAAATCTGCCGCGCAGGGTAGCATAGTTAGAGCTAATAACAACAATAGTTTCATGCTCTACCCTCGCGAAATGGATTACGCCGTGCTTGCATTTTGCGCAGTATGCCACGCACTGAATCGCCAGCTGCGAAACGCTCATAGCCAAGACTGATATAACTCTCACAATACTTAGTAGCGGTGGCGAAATCACCTTGAATCGCCAGCGTACGAATTAGTGACTCGATAGAGTCTCTCAGTAATAATTCCACCGACTTATCACCAGCAAGAAATTGCTGCTTAGCTAATACCGCCGACTCAAGATAGCGCTTAGCAGAAAGCGAATAATAATTTAATCCAGCTTTCTCTAATCTGCGTGCTAATTGATAACGCAAATGTGGATTACTAGGCTCTTTGAGAATGGCGAACTGATACGGAACCATTGCCGCCGCTATAGTAGTAGCACTAGCACCCTTCAGCTCAAACCAAGTATCAGCGACACTTATAAGCGCTTCAGTACTAACACTCTTGAGGTAGTTACGCGCACGCTCATCACTATCATCTGTAGCTTGTGCTAACGCATGGTGTGCATCAAGACTCTTAGGATCAAGTTCTATTGCTTGACGGTAAGCACTAAGCGCCTGCTCCTTAAGTCCAAGACTAAGAGCGGCATCCGCAACACTAAGCAACTGCGCTGCATCTAAGTGTTTGCGCGCGCTTCCAGTGAATGCCTTTTCGATTAATTGTTTTTTGAGCTCAGCATCTGATACAGAATCGATCAAACCCTGAGCGGCGGAAGATTTCTCAAGTACAAGATCGATCTCTTCGATTTGAAGTTGATGTTTAGTCTCTAGTCGCGCAACCTCAGCGGCCGGCGCTACAGCACTTGCTTGAGTGACAATAGAACTACTCGTTGTAGCCTTATCGTCTATAAACTCTAAAATCAGTTGAGGCGGCTCGTCCCCTCGACTTGCCGTCTCTGCCTGCACAGCACACTGAGCTAACAGTGACAGACAGTAGAGTACTACTATTCTATATAGGCCCCTCATTTCTTATCCCCGAAGTTACAATTGTTAAAAAATTGTTTACTTCTTTCCCGGTTGCTGATGATAACAGAGAGGCTTAAAGATTTTCAGGATTTTTTAAGAATTTGGCTTAAAAGCTTTATAAATAAGTAGAATTTTAGTTTCGTAGGAAGGTTTTGCATCTTATCTGATCATGCGTCATGCAGCAAAATGAATTTAATCAAAACTAATCAACAGTAAATACAAGCCGCTACTATAATAAACTCTGCAATGGAAAAACGCAGCGCAGCGAGAGAGCTCGCGTTTCTGGCACTGTTTCAGCTGCCTCAGAAAACTGAAAACCTCAACCTTAAAAAACTAGCCAAGACAGACTTGCAAGCCATCTGTCTTAGTGCCTTGCGTACACTTGCGGATTTTAGCCGTGACAACCTCAAACAAGCAGAGTCAGCATTCATTAAGGTGGAGCGTTACGTACTTGAATACCAAATCAGTCATCCCGAGAATGAAAAATATATAGAGTCTAAAACTGTAGCTATTCCACAAACTGAAGAGTTTATAGCGCACCTTAATCACTGCTACGAATCTATCAGCTTAGTGCGCGAAGCCTTGCAGATGCCTGAGCTCTACTGGCATTACCGTGACAAAAGTGTCGAAGAGTTCGCTACTGAATTATTAGTTAATTACATAGATAATCTCGATGAGATAGATACCATGATCGTTGATATTTCTAAGTCTTGGGATATTAAGCGCATACATAAAATCGAAAAAACTTTAATCCGGTTAGCAGTCTCAGAGATGCTAAGTTCTAAGATCGCACGCGAAATAGTAGTATCAGAAGCGCTGAAGCTCGCCAATAAATACTGTTCTAGCGAAGCACCGAAGTTCATTAATGGCGTGCTTGCCGATGTCATGAAGAATCTCAAGGATTGAGTTATGAGCAAACTAAAAGATAAAGTAGCGCTAGTAACCGGTGGGACCCGTGGCATCGGTAAAGCAATCGCCCGTTTATTCGCTGCTGAAGGTGCGACCGTGATTATCACTGGTAGGGGTGCCAGTTCAACAGTGGCTGAGGAACTGAGTCTAGAAGGTCGGCGCGTAATTTATAAGAGCTGCGATATTTCTAATAAGGAGACTATCGAAAAGCTAATTACTGAAGTCCTAGCCGAGAATGGCAAGCTTGATATTTTAGTGAATAATGC
>JAYVUR010000111.1:0-4474 GCA_043787715.1 Candidatus Melainabacteria bacterium | reverse complement strand
TGCCACATTAAGTTCAGTCAATCTACCGCTTACTAGGTTTATCATCGCTGAACATTGTAGCAACAGCGTTTAAATTTTTCCTTTCCAATAGCCACCTTGCCTGTCATAGAGAGCATCGTAGCCTGACCAAAATCTAAATGGTGGCAGAATGCCGATGATGGCGTGTGTTGCTATTTTATTGCCTTTTTCATTATTGACCGCTTGACCAATGCCTGGCCAGATTAGGAGTGACAATATTCCAGCAACAACAGATTTGCCAGTGATATTGCCCCGTTTACCTGCGGCTATAGAATTGAGCGGCATAGAGCTGATTAAAAGTAATGTCGTAGCGACCAAATAGACTATTTTCTGCATGATTTAAACTCCTTTTGTCAATGATAATTATAGCATTGACAAGTTTAACATAAAAGTAGTGTTGTTTTAAGGGTGGGTTGCAGGGCTATTTGGTTAGATGATTATTTAAGTGAATCAATAATCTCTTCAAGGTCGTCTCGCCTTTGTCTAAGTTCTTTACTTAGATTCTTGTAGAGTTTTTCAGCTTCTTCTTTATCGTTTTCTACGCCTTTAGCGATAGCTTCCTTAATTTCTTTAGCGTCTCGTTTGATGTTTTGTGATTTTTCTTTGATGATTTTTTTGACATCCTTGGCGCTGAGATCTTCTGCGTCTTTGGCTTGAACTAGGTTGAAGCTGCTAATAAGAATTAAGGCTAGAAGGGCTTTGTTTAGGTCTTGCATGGAATAGATACTAGCATGCGGGAATGGTGGAGGCGGAGGGGGGTTGCACCCCTCGTCCAAAAACAAATTACTAAGAACGTACTACGAGCGTATTTTATCGATCCAAGCTTTTACCGTGCTCATGCGGATAAACACGCAACGGGTTCTAAGCTTATGTCTTAATCGTTGAACTAAACTTATCAAAGTTCAACGCAGCACTAACCAAGTCAGCAACATCTAGGCAACCTTGTTTAGCCAATTACTTAGATGATTCGAGTGTCCAGTATGTCGGACTACGCAGCAAGCAATTCTACTGAATCAGTAGAAGTAGCTACTTCTGCAACAACAAATTCATTGTTTGCATTTATTTTTGTTTGGATTTTGACGAGGTTCCAAACAGCCCTCGACTCGCAGTTCAGAGCGCAATGTCTCTGTCAAAGCTACACGCCCCCATAGCAATAACGCGACTTAGGTCACGTTATTGCGCTATCAACCGCGAGTGCAGAATCTAAGCTGCCTCGTGGCTTCAGCGCAAAAAATATAAGGGTGTATGCCCACCAAATTGTCAGTATTCTGTTTGTCCTGAAGCCTTATTCTAGCAAGCTAGGGTTATGGCTATATTAAGCTATACCCAAAACTAAATAAACGTTTGACTGCTACATTAGTGTAAGTCAAACATAATGCTTTAGTAAGCCCAGAAAAACAGCAATTGTTAAGATAATGCTACGATCACCGTTATGCCGATTTCTCCGCCATATGGAATAAGGTTTGCTCCTGACTCTCCTTCTACTTTCGCTTCAACACCCTTGCAGCGACTCAATCAGCAAATTATACAAAACCAACCAATTACCTATAAAGGTAAAAATTTTAAAGATGATGAGGTCGTTGCAGGGTTTATCAAAGAGCATAGACCACTTAGAACTGCAATGGTTGGAGCAAATATATTTTTATATAGTGACCCATGTTATTGCTGTATACCGAGACATGGGACTAGGGCTAATAAACCAGACCTTACTGATCTTTCTGGATTGTTGAAATATGTTCAAGAGTCCGTTGATGATACTAAGGTCATTGATGTTTTATTCCTTAGCTATCACTTGTACCAGCAAGCAAAGGATGAGATTGGGAAGATTTCACCGCAAACTAAGATTATTGTTGCTTGTGATAATCGCTCTTCAGTTAAGGCAGCTGATCTGAGGCAAAACAATATTCCTGCTGTTGATAATAGTGACTATCAAAAATGTGCTCCCCTTAACGCAATTATTGCTTTAGTGGCTTTTGGGAAGATTGAGAGTTAAGTTTTTCTATAAAAGCACTAAACTTATCAAGCCCCTTATCCTCTTCCATCACCGTAATTGCTTTAGAGCCGATGATAGCTATATCCGCTCCTTGGCTGTAAGCTTCGCGTACTTTCGCTGGGCTATCTATACCGAAACCAAGACCGATTAGTTTATCTGGGGCGGCGGCTTTAAGTTTAGTAATTGCGGCGCGCAGGCGAGCGTCGTTATTATCAATGCGTGCATCAGCACGCAAGTCGCGCAAATCTTCGCTAGATCCAGTAGTACCGATACGACTTACTAGATATATAAACGGACTAGAATTCTGAGCGATCTTCACAAGACGCTCATCAGTGCTGGTGATAGCAGCAAGCAAGACTAAGCCTAGACCTGCGGCTTGGAATTTCAAACGCAGTTCAGCAGCCTCATCTATCGGCAAGTCTGGAATTAATACCCCGCGCACTTGATGCTCAAGACATTTAGCTATCAGGCGATCGAAGCCATAAGCGAATAGTGGATTATAGTAAGAGAAAAAAATAATATTATCGAGTCCCTTGTTCTTCGCTGTAAGACCTTCAGCACGTGCCTCATCTATCATTTTGAAGATGCCATCGAGATTAACGCCATTCGCTAGAGCTTGGTGGCTAGCACGTTGTATCACGGGACCATCAGCGAGTGGATCTGAGAAAGGCACGCCCAGTTCTATAATATCTATGCCAGCTTTATCTAATATGCGCAAAGCTTTAACTGTAGTAGTTACAGAGGGGTAGCCGGCGGTGATGTAGATAGCAAGCATTTGACCAATTATAACGTGTGGCTAAGATATAATGGATTGACGATGCCAACCGCAACCAAGTACCAAATAGTAATAGGACTAGAAGTCCACGCTCAATTAAGCACTAAGACTAAGCTGTTCTGTGCTTGCTCAACAGAGTTCGGTAAACCAGCTAACGAGAATACTTGTCCTATTTGCATGGGCTACCCTGGAGTGCTGCCGGTACTGAATGCGCAGGCGGTAGAATACGCGACGCGCGCAGGTTTGGCGCTGGATTGTACTATAGATGGCAATTCTAAATTTGATCGCAAGCAATACTTCTATCCAGATCTGCCTAAGGGCTATCAGATTAGTCAATGGGATAGACCTATCTGCCAAGATGGCAAGCTGGATATAGAGTATGTTGATGAAGCTGGAATTAAGCAGAAGCAGAGTGTAAGAATTCAGCGTATCCACATGGAAGAAGATGCTGGTAAGCTAGTGCACGCGTCAGACTCTGCTGATGCACGTTTGCATGGTTCTGATTATTCATTAGTGGATCTTAACCGCGCTGGCACTCCACTTGTTGAGATAGTGACGCACCCTGATATTAGATCGGCCGAGGCAGCGGTAGCTTACGTCAAGGAGTTGCGTAAAATCCTTATGGCTATTGGGGTTTGCGACGGGAATATGCAAGAAGGGTCACTACGCTGTGATGTGAATATTAGTTTGCATTTGCCTGGAACCCCTTTTGGCACTAGAGCCGAAATCAAGAACGTTAATAGTTTCCGTTCTATATCGCGCTCTGTTGAATATGAATACAAGCGCCAGAGTGAACTATTGGATCAAGGCAAAACTATAGATCAAGAAACCAGATTGTTCGAGGAGAATTCGGGTAAGACCTTCACTATGCGCAGTAAGGAAGATGCGCATGATTATAGGTACTTCCCTGAGCCAGATCTAGTGCCGATGAATGTTTCAACTCGAGAGATAGAAGCTATGCGCGCGGCTTTGCCAGAATTACCGCAACAGAAACAGAACCGTTATATCGCAGAGTTCAACCTTAATGAAGAAGCCGCCTCTACTCTTATTGACGAGATGGAGCTAGCACTATTTTTCGAAGCCACCCTCACTGAGACCGCTGGCAAACAGCCAGTGAAAATAGCTAACTATCTAATAGGTCCAGTAGCTGCTTACCTCAATGAGACTAAGACCGCGCTCAAGCAAACTAAACTCACGTCTCAGCTACTAGCTGAGATGGTTTTAGCCATAGATAAAGGGATAATATCGGATAACATAGCTAAGAACGATATTATTGGTGAGCTACTTGCGCATGGCATTAGTGTGGCTGAACTTATCGAGAAGAAAGGTCTTGCACAGATTACAGATACTGGCGCAATAGAAGCGATAGTGAAGCAAATCATAGACGCTAATCCTAAACAACTTGCAGAATACAAGGCTGGTAATCCTAAGATCAAGGGTTTCTTCGTTGGACAAGTGATGAAAGCTAGCCAAGGTAAAGCTTCACCGCAAATCATTAATGACTTATTAGAGAAGTTTCTCGCTTAAGCTGCTTGAGGAGCGCCTTGTCCAGCAGTGGCGGCTGAAGGTACTGTCTTCTCATCTGATCTGAAAAGTCCATTGAATCCATTTGGTATAGCCTTCGCGACAGCAGTTATACTGGTGCCCAAGAATGGTAGACAATTTAAGAAGGTATTCCCTTGGGCTAG
>JAYVUR010000110.1:0-5332 GCA_043787715.1 Candidatus Melainabacteria bacterium | reverse complement strand
TTATGGTTATACTCAGACCTCTCCAACCTCGGCAGCTCAAATACAACCTTTCCTAGCTGAAATACGACCTTTCCTAAATCTGCTAGATCCAAAGCTTGCAGAAACGCGGTGTTACGAAACGTTTGTATAGACTTCGACTAGCCTCGCAAATCCTTCACACTAATAATCCCCATAAGGTAGAGTATCTGCGCTTGCGCGAGATTATAGTTAGCAATACTATCTATGGTTTTAGTTTGAATATCGGCAAGGTCACTCTCACGCTTAATTACAGCAGCTAAGACCTCTAGTCCGTTTTCATAACGCAAGCGCGCTAGGTGCAAGGCTTCATGCGAAGCCAAGAGTTCAGTTTCAGCAGCGTGCAATACAGATTTAGCTTTCTCAAAACTAAGAAACGCCATGCGCAGTTCTTTTTCGATACGCTGCTCTTCTTGCTCGTACATTAACTTAGCCTTGCGCGCATTAGCGCGAGCAATCATCACCGCTGCCGTAGTATTCAGTCCGGAGCCCTTACCGAATTCAAGCGTGGTCTCCAAGCCGAAGGTAGTCATACGATTCAAGTCAGAGAAATCTTGACCAGTAGAACTTAGATCCGCGTAAAGATCTAGCTTAGGCAAGAAATCACCAGACCTAGCAATAATCTCCTGAAACGCTCCGCGCTTACGTTTAAGAGCTGCACTAATTCTTGGGTTGTTCTTACGCGCAGCAGCCATAAAGTCATCAATACTAAGCTGCCCATCAACTAGCGCAAGCTTAGCGATACCAGTGCTGCCATTCTCAAGTGCGTGCAGTGGTGTGAGTAGAGGCAAATTAAGATGCTCAGATAAATTAATCTCAGACATCCTAAAATTAGCTTCTTGTTCCACCATATCTTGCTGAGCACGGGCAAGACGAGCCTCAGCTTGCAGTAGATCAAACTTAGTGCCAGTGCCGGCTTTATAGAATTTACGCGCGATATCAAGATTAGCCTGCGCTTGCTCTAACGCTTTAAGCTTAGCGGAGAGTTTGACCTGATCCTTAAGTAGATTATTGTAGTGCTCAAGGGATTTGAGCAGCACTAGATTATACTGCTCTTGCTCGTCTTCACCAACAGCGCTGCGATAAAAACCTTCGGCGATAGTAAGAAAACTATTCTTGCCACCACTAAAAGCTCTATAAGAGACACGAAACTGAGTCTGAGCCTGAGTTTCATTAATAAGTTTCTGGAAACCTGAGTTCAAGAAGAAAGTACCATCCATATCCTTCTTGCGCGCAGCTACCGTGAAGTCAGGCAGCATATTAGAGAACTGCTGCCAAAACTTCCACTTAGCTGAAGTAGCCGCTTCTCTACTGATATTAAGATTGATATTGTCTTCCAGCGCTTTAGCTAGCACATAGTCTAGATCTACGCTAATCGGCTCAGTAAGGGAAGCTTCTAGCTTAATCGGTTGATATCCAGTATCTAAATGCGGTCTATAGTAAAGATCTTGTAAAGTGATTTTGGTATAAGCACCGGGGCTAGGATCAGCAGCTGGCAGCGGCGGAGCCTTATGCTTGTCGTGGGGATCGGGCTTGTCTATCTTGGGGGCGCTGATTTTTTTGGCTTGTTTTTGTTCTTTAGTGCTTAGTGAATTGGACACCAAGGATTTCGCCGCGCTGGCGGGCAGGATGATTATCAATAAGATGATAGTAAGTTTGCGTGCAGTCAATCAATATTAGTATAAGCTACGATCAGACCTGTGATTGAAGCCCGAGAGCTAGGCGCGCAAGGGCGAAGCACCGGAGTTGACTCAGCTCGTCAACGAGGATGCTGAGCCTGCAGCGCAACAACACTATCGGGCTTCAAGGACAGGTCTAGAATATAATAAAGTAGTTATGCGCATAGTCTTCCTAGGCACCGCTGAATTCGCCTGCCCTGCCCTTGAGCAGCTCATTGCGCACGCTGGTATTGAAGTACTAGCACTAATTACTCAGCCAGATAAACCGGTGGGGCGCAAACAAATAATTACGCCGCCAGCTACTAAAGTCATCGCCGCAAAGCACCGCATTAAAGTTTATCAACCAGAAAAAATCTCTCAAGATTTAGTGTTGCTTGAAGAATTACGCACGCTTAAACCAGATTTCCTAGTGACTGCCGCATATGGTCAAATTCTTAAACAAAATGTTCTTGATATTGCCCCAGTGTTGAATTTGCATGCAAGTCTTCTACCCAAGTTTCGTGGTGCAGCGCCGATTAATTGGATGATAATCCACGGCGAGCATGAAGTCGGAGTCTCAACCACGCTTAGTGATACCGGCATAGACACTGGCGCTATATTACTCAAGTCAGCAACCACTCTTGGTGACAACGAAAATGCTCAAGAGCTAACCCAGCGTCTTGCTCTTATCGGTGCTGAATTATTAGTCAAAACACTTGAGGGGGGGGCTAGCATCACGCCAATAGTTCAAGATGCTTCAGTGGTGCCAGCTGGGCAATTGCTTGCGCCATTCATGGACCGCAAGCTTGGTGCTATAGATTTCTTGACGACTGCATTATTACTGGGCTCAGCTAATCCCCGCCAAGCAGATTTCAAAATACAGCTAGCGAATAATGCCGGGAATATTCATAACTTAGTGCGCGGTACTTATCCATGGCCGGGGGCTTATTTCATCTATGATGGTAAGAAAATTACTATGCTTGAAACAGCTTTAATTAATGACGCTAGTAATTTGCAGTGGGTTGATTTGGTTGTGCCGAATGGCTTGCTGCGCTACGCCCGCAATGGTGCTGCGATCGTAGTGCGCTGCTACGACGGTAGCTTGCTGCGCCTAATTAAGCTTAAACCCGAAGGCAAGGCTGAGATGACTGCTGGAGCTTGGGTTAACGGCTTGGCTACTAGATAAATAATACGGGGTTTATCTGTGCTAGGATACTCAAGGTGGATTCCACCGTTTTAGATATAAGCCCAATTGCAAATAGTGCCAGAAATGCAGCAGGACGAGCAGAAAAACTTACTCGCAAAGCCAGAGCCGATGTCTGCCAAAATCTGAGTAACGATTTAGATGAGATAGACCAGGGTCTAAAACAAAGTTTCACGGGATCTGGATCTAGTTTCGGGATAATCGCAGCTAAATTAGCAGACAATCAAAAACCCACTGCAAAAATCTTTCGCAACCTATTCAACACTCTTGATAAGCTGTTTGAAGCTGATAGACTAACAAGCCCCGGAGCTTTACGTGAAGAGCTTAAAATGCTCACCCATAAAGTTCAAGCGATCATACACACAACAATAGCTAGAGCTGGTGCAAGTTACACTCGTTTCACGCGGGCACTTAGCCAATTAATAAATACATCTAAAAAAATAGAATACAAAGACAAACTTATTGATATGTTCGATTTACCACATATCTAACTACATCTCACTAGGCTTAATCTCTTCGCCTTCATCATTCATGCCCGGCATGATCTTAGAGAATACAGCGAAGAACATAACTATAACGAAGGTCAGCACCAAGAAGCCGAACAACACACCTTTCCACATGCCATCGAAGATAAACATATAGGGCTATTGTAACACCAGCGAAGAGCTGCTAACTATCTTCTTAGCTACAGCATTAGAGCGCTTAATTAGATCTTCAAGCGAAATACCATGCAAATAATTACCAACCAAATACAACTGATCTTGCTTAGCAAGTTTAGTCTCTATCGCCGCAACTATCTCTGGCATACCCAGTTCATACTGCGGGATCGCAGCTTCAATATATTTAGAATCCACCACAGTGAAATCCGCAATAGTCAGCGTGCGCTTAGCATAAGGCTGCAGCACTTGTATCTGTTCAGCAATCGCACGCGAGCGCAGCAGATCCAGATCTTCTTCTAATTGTGGCGAGAAATAACTAGTAACCAGATGCTGATTAGGGATATTGCGCTCAGTAAATAATTCTGAGCTCCAAATAGTACCAAGGGTTTCGAGTCCAGAATTAATATGACTAAGAAAACCAAAACCACTAAGCGGTTTGCGCAAAAGATCTTGGCTAAAAGCCAAACTAACTAAATATATAGGAGCGTAATTGATTTGTCTTAGCAGCCAAGCAAGTTCTAATGCCCAATCTCTGTCTAGATCTAATAAACCAGAACTGAGTATATCGGCGGCTTCATTGGCTTTGGTGGCGAGGACTATCTTCACGTCATTGCGAGGAGCGTAGCGACGAAGTAATCCATCCTCTCTGCACTCGTGGTTGACAGCGCAAAAACGAGCCGTCAGGCTCGTTTTTGCTATATTATCAGCCAGCGCATCTATCAGCTGCACCATGCCTTTGCGGAATGAACAAGTAGCAAGCGACGCGCGCGGCTGCTTGCGCATAGAGAGAAGCGCACGCAATATAGAACCATGCTCAGTTTCCATCGCAACCAGTTTAGACAAAGCAGCTCTACTTGATAATCTGCGGCTATCAGCACCCCAGACTCCTCTGAGAAAACTAGCTAGAAGTTCAGCCGGCTCAGTGCCGAATTTACGCTGCATAAAATCATAGACAGTCTCTTCATCACGACTAAGCTTAGGACACCATGGCTCACCTAAGATACGCAGCTTAGCGCCCCAACTCAGCAAGGGCGAAAATAAGAGAGACAAGGGACTCACTTCAAGTAAACGCGAATCCTTATATAAGTAGCGTTTCGATTCACTGAACTTGGTCTCTATCAACTCTGGCTCTAAACCAAGTTCGGTCACCAAAGCCATCAGCTCAGCACTTGAATTCATAAAACTATTAGGCCCGTATTCATAAACTATGCCCTCATAGCTACGCGTATCGATATTACCTCCAAGCCGATCTGATTTCTCCAAAACTTGCACCGCTAAACCTGCCTGCTTAAGTGCATAAGCACAACTGAGACCGGCAAGACCGGCACCTATAACTAATACATCTACCTCTTCAAGCGGCATTGAAAGTAATGCTAGCAAATTAGGCATGTCGCCAAATCGTCAAGAACAAGACAAGCCTACTATTTAACTTGTATAACCTGCTCCACCGGCGTAGAGATATTGCCTTGCTTATCCTGCACACTAAGTACTATCTTATGGAAGCCCGGGCTAAGTGATTTAAGCGAAAGAGTCTTGGCATCGGGAAGTGGACCATCTATAGTGGATTCCCAGAGATAATGAGCAATCTTCTTAGAAGCAGCACCTGCAGATCTTGCACCGAGACCGTTCTTCGCACGCACTATATCAAGAGCAATAGTATTAGATGCAATTTCCGCGACTTGATCAGTCTCAACTACGCGAAGTATCTTAGTTACTGGCTTAGACCATTCACTACCCGCACCCACACTAACAGTGATCTTATGGGTGCCAACTGAAAGTTTCTGCACATCAAGCTC
>JAYVUR010000109.1:0-2511 GCA_043787715.1 Candidatus Melainabacteria bacterium | reverse complement strand
GCTGAAAACTTAGTTGACGCACAGATACTAGCTTATAAGATGGCTGAAACTGCAAGCAGCCTCAGTCCAAATATACTATACAAGCGTGATATCGGCGATCAAGGAATGCTTTAGGCTATTAACCCTTAGCAAACTCACCCAAGTCCTTACGTCTAGCTTTTTCTTCGTTTACTTCTTGGTTCCAATGTTGCTCTTCCACACGAAGCTCGCCTAACATTGCGCGTGCTTGGTATAGTATCTGACGAATAGCCGTCTGATCTAACGTCTCATCAGCGAAATTGCCATTCTGACTGAAATCGAAGTTCTCGGTGAATGGCACTATCATAGCGTCATAAAGATCGCCACCATTACCATAGTCACCTGCGCCTTGAGGGCCAGCAACACCCGCTAAGATTTCATTGATTGTGATACCATGACCCGCTCTACCTGGTTTTGCACCCGGCTCACCGAAAACATCAGCTATTGTAACTGTGTTATCTCCAAGAATTGCCTTCTGCAATTCTACCTCTAATAACGATACTATTTGTTGTTGAGCATCGATCTTAGATCTGATGTTCGCCAGCTGTATCGCTGAATTGATTGTTCCCATTTTAGTTTCCTCCTGTTATTTCCTATACTGTGCAAGAATTAGGGATTAACTCTTACTCACTCTATGTAACATCTTTAGGTTAACTAGAGGTTAAGATTACAAAAGATTTTGGACTATGTCATGTTATCGGTAGAATATTTGATAAATATAGTCCTACTAGACTAGGTGGTTTCAGGCAACATAGCCTCTTCATTGCGAGCGCAGCGAAGCAATCCATCTGTAAAATCTTAGATTTTGCACTCGTGGTTGAAAGCGCAGAAATCGTGACGTAAGTCACGATTTTGCTATGCTCAGCCTTTAGCTAATTCTGTTAAATCCTTACGACGCGCTTTCTCTTCGTTAACTTCTTGGTTCCAAGATTGCTCTTCAATACGCAGTTCACCTAACAATGAACGAGCTTGACCAAGCATATTACGTATAATTTCCGACTCAGGTACTTCTTCACCACTACCATTACCATTAAGATCTAGTTGATCATTACCTTTCCTCATTGCAGCCGCAAGAGCCGCACCATCTGGAGCACCAGTGTACATGGTTTGAATATCCGCAAGAATTACATCTAAAGTTCTTGAACTTGTTCCAAAACCTCCAACAATCGCCAATTGCAAATCTGTTTCCAGTTGCGAAACTATCTGTTGCTGAATATCTATTTTGGCCCTAATTTTGGCTAATTCTCTGGTGCTATTAATTGCAGCCATAAATCAAATTCCTTATACCTATTCTTACTAGCTAAGGGTTAAGAGCTGGTTAAGAAGAGGATAATATATTATTTTTATACCCAAGTTAACAAAAGTTTATTCTAAATAGACTCGTGAGAATAGGGAATAACTATATTAAGTAGGGTTTTAGGCGAAAACCCCTATTATGTCACTCGATACCCACTACCAGCAAGAATTAATGCAAATCCTTGAGAAATCAGAAGATTTGCCCTGCTTGCCTATGACTGCTATTAAAGTCTTCAAACTCTGCTCGTCCAAGAATGCAGATAGTCAAAAACTAGAAGAATTACTCAAATCAGACCAAGCCTTAGTAGCCAAAATCCTAAGGACTGTTAATTCTGCTCTATATGGATTAAGACGAGAGATTACTAGTGTCAGCGAAGCCGTGAAAATACTTGGCATCAAAGGCATTAAAAACCTAGTATTGCAATCTTCAACAGCAGATTTATTTAACTTTGAAGGTGGCAAACAATTATGGCGGGACAGTATCGAGGCTTCGATTATTGTTGATGCGCTATCTAAACAACTTAAACAAACAAGCAGTGACACTCAATTCCTTACTGCACTTTTGCATAATATCGGCAGGTCAGTATTTGCGAAGAACTTCGCAAAAATCTACAGTCCAATTATCAGCAATTGTCATAAACTCAATGAGATTTACTTAGCCGAAGAAGAATTATTCGCCATGGATCATCGTGAAACCGGTGGTATTCTAGCTTGCAATTGGGAGCTACCACTTGATGTGGTTAGTGGTATACAGGGCAACCATAGTTCCATGTCCGAAGCCAGCTTGATAGACCTTACTCTGACATTGACTTACAGCAGTGCTACAGAGATAGAAGAACAAGCCGAGTTGAAACAATTCAGCAAAATCAAAGAAGAAACCCAAATCAAAATTCAGAGCCTAGCAAGCTCGTAAATAAGCTTCGATAAAAGCGTCTATATCACCATTCAATACCGCATTAACATCACGAGTCTCATACTTAGTGCGATGATCCTTAACCCTACCTTCATCAAGCACGTAAGAGCGTAGTGCATTACCCCAAGAAGCAGATAGTGACACACCTTTTATGCGTGCCAGCTCATTGCGCCGCTCTTCTTCTCTCATTTCAAGTAATTTGGAACGTAGCATTCCCATCGCCCTATCTCTATTGCGCAATTGGCTTCTATCTTCGGAGCACTTCACAACTATGCCACTAGGTT
>JAYVUR010000108.1:0-5345 GCA_043787715.1 Candidatus Melainabacteria bacterium | reverse complement strand
GAAACCATGCGCAATATCGACTCGGTGTCGATAGCTAATGATGAGAAGCGCGGTTATAAGTATATGCTTAGCGCGGCTGAGGGTTTGCTCAATCTGATTGAAGCCCTGTCCAAGACTAAGTTTGAACATGTTTCGGATGTAGATCTTTTTCCGCTAGTAGCGATAGTTTGTGGCAAAGGTAATAATGGCGGCGATGGACTAGCATTAGCTCACTTACTTAGCAAACTTAATTACGTAGTAAAAGTTTATATTATTAATGATAATTATGAAGCCGAAGCCGGACTTGCTTATAAAGCAGCTCTTGCTAGTGGTATCAAGCCACATCTACTAAAAGACGCAGAGATAGAAAGTTTCAACGAACTTTTAGCTAAGGATAAACCAGATTATATTGTAGATGCTTTGCTCGGCACCGGTGCTAGAACTGAACTTAGTTACGAATACATTAGCCTTATTAATGGCATCAATAAACACAAACAAAATTATCGAGACAGTCAAGTAATCGCAGTTGATATTCCTTCGGGCTTAAATGCTGACACTGGTGAAATTAATAGCATTTGTATTATTGCTGATCATACTGTTTGTATGGGTTTTGCCAAGCTTGGTTTCGCGTTCTATCCAGCACGCAGCGTGCTTGGTGAGCTGCATGTACGCAAACTTAATTACAGCGACAAGAATCTCAACAAATACCACAAAAACAAAATCTATACCCTTGGCTTGCAAGATCTAATAGAGCTAATGCCGCCAAGATTAATTGCAGGCTCCAAGCTTGACCATGGCAGCGCCATAATTATTGCCGGCTCTAAGCATATGGCTGGTGCAGCGATACTGGCGGCTGGTGCGGCTCTTAATTCTGGACTTGGCATGTTACATCTTTGTAGCGTGGGTAGTAATATCACTGCGATTAATTCCAGTATCCCCGAGGCGGTAACTCATGCCATCACCAGCTTCGATGAAGATAGGAATATGGGCAACCTTGAGACTTGTTGCCAACTACTTAAAACCAAAGAACCCAACGTGCTATGCATAGGACCAGCACTATCACTTGATTACAGCGCCCAAAAACTAGTACATCGCTTATTAGAAGAGTTAGAGGAATCTAAACTAAGACCAGTAGTAATATTAGACGCAGATGCTATTAATGCTTTTAGAGATGAGCATAAAAAACTCAAACATAAAGGCTTAGACATATTAGTGACGCCACATTATGCAGAGTTCACGCGCATTAGTCCTGAGCCAATAACAGTTGACGAACTTAACAAATTAAGCCCGCTTGATAAAATCGCTCTTCTACGCAAAATCACAAAAGCTACCAATTGTAATATATTACTCAAAGGTAGTCCAAGCATAGTAGTGGATGCTGCCACTCAAGAGGCTTATATACTTCCTTATGGCAACTCTGGACTAGCCAAAGCCTGTTCCGGAGACTGTCTTAGTGGTATTATCAGCTCTATTGCAGCCCAAATAAGCTGCCGCACTAAATCAAAAACCAAACTCGCTGTTAGCAGCCGGGCTGCCATACTTGGAGCATTTATACTTGGTAAAACTGCTGAAGAAATCACTAAAGAATATGGCGAATATAGTGTTAGCGCTTCGCGCATTATAGACAATCTGCATCGGATTTTGCGTGCATTCTAGTCATTGCGAGCGAAGCGAAGCAATCCATAACATCGAAATAAAAATTTTGCACTCGTGGTTGAAAGCGCGAAAACAAGCCACAGGGCTTGTTTTCGCTATGCTAAAATAAACACTCAATGGGTACTAAAACCACTAGCAAACATCGCCTAAGCTATCTCAAACAACTTGAGGCTGAGAGTATACATATTATTCGCGAGGTGGCTGCTGAGTTTAAAAACCCAGTGATGCTCTATTCGGTAGGCAAAGATTCCAGTGTTATGGTGCATCTAGCACGCAAGGCTTTTTCCCCGGGACGTATCCCGTTCCCGTTCATGCATATTGATACTGGTTATAAGTTCAAAGAGATGTATGAGTTCCGCGATCAATTCATCGCTAAGATCGGCGCCAAACTTATAATTCACCGCAATGAAAGCGCGATTGCTAATAACATGAATCCTTTTAAGTACGGTACCGATAAATGCTGTGCCGCGCTTAAGACTGGTGGACTGCTTGAGGGCTTAGCTAAACATGGTTTTGATGCTGCTTTTGGTGGCGCACGCCGGGAAGAAGAGAAATCACGTGCCAAAGAACGGGTCTTCTCTTTTAGAGATGGCTTCGGGCAGTGGGATCCTAAATGCCAAAGACCCGAATTATGGAATCTTTACAATGCTGAGATTAATGAAGGCGAATCAATCAGAGTGTTCCCACTTTCTAACTGGACTGAAGTCGATATTTGGGAATACATTCAAGCAGAGAATATCGAGATAGTGCCCATTTACTATGCACAAGAACGAGATGTAGTTATTCGCAATGGGCTGATTATCCCTGTTAACAATGATCAAGAATACCTCAAACCCAAGGATGGTGAAATAGTGCAGCGCGTCACCTGCAGATTCAGATCACTAGGCTGCATGCCCTGCACTGGTGCCGTAGTTTCTAACGCAACAACCTTAGACGAGATTGTTGCTGAAGCGAAGGACGCCAAGAAATCTGAACGCGAAAACCGGCTTATTGACTTAGGTTCAGATAGTTCTATGGAAGACAAGAAGAAGGAAGGTTACTTCTAAATGGATATACTAAGATTCACTACTGTAGGTAGCGTTGATGATGGCAAATCTACTCTTATAGGTAGATTACTATTCGACACCGGTTCTATCTTCGAAGATCAGTTACTCGCCGTGCAGAAGACCAGTAATAAGAAGGGCTATCAAGGTATAGATTAATCACTAGTGACTGATGGCTTAGCTGCTGAGCGCGAGCAAGGTATCACTATAGATGTCGCTTATAGATACTTTTCTACTCCTCGCCGTAGATTTATTATCGCTGATACCCCCGGGCACAAACAATATACTCGCAACATGGTTACTGGTGCTTCTACTGCTGATTTGACTATTATCCTGGTGGATGCACGTAAGGGACTGCTAGAACAGTCTCGCAGACACGCTTTCATCTCATCTTTATTAGGCATACCTAATTTCGTGGTTGCAGTAAACAAGATGGATTTAGTTGATTATTCGCAAGATCTATTTAATAAGATAGTAGAAGATTTCAAACACTTCACTCGCGATCTTAATATTAGACATTGTCATTTCGTGCCGATTTCAGCTCTTATTGGACATAATGTAGTCGTTAAAGATCCGGAAGGCGAAGCTAAGACCATGGAGTGGTACCAAGGTGCCAGCATATTAGAAATACTTGAAACTACTGATGCGCAGGCTGATATTAATCATGAGAATTTCCGCTTCCCGGTGCAGTACGTTATTCGCGAAGACTCCGATACTGTTAAAGATTTCAGAGGCTTCGCCGGACAAATCGCCAGCGGCGTAGTGCGAGTCGGCGATGAATTAATATCTCTACCTTCTAAGCAAACAGCCAAGGTCAAATCTATAACTACTTTTGACGGTGATTTAGCCGAGACTTATGCGCCCAATTCTGTAACTCTAGTTCTTGACAGAGAAATAGATACTAGTCGCGGTGATATGTTGGTGCATATTAATGATCAGCCAGAACTTAAAACCGATATTCGTGCTCATATTTGCTGGATGACCGATGAGCCACTAGAATTGCGTAAGCGTTATCTAATGAAGCACGGTTGCTCTAAGGTTAAAGCCATGGTTACAGGAATTAACTATAGGCTTAACACTGATAGCCTTGAACATGAAGCCGCTACTGCAATACAGCTTAACGAGATAGCGCAAATAGAGCTTAAAGTCTTAAAAGCATTAGCAGTAGATAATTACAACAGCAATAGAGCCACAGGAAGTTTTATACTTATAGACGAGATTACTAATGCTACGGTAGCAGCAGGAATGATCTCAGCCTAAGGCAAAGACGCCACCAAAATGACCGCAAATATACTGAACGAAATTATAGAACAAAAACGTATCGAAGTAAGTGATTTACCCGAATGCGAATTTTATTTAAGAGAGACTGAAACTCTCGCTGACTGCAAAGGTTTTATTGATAAGCTAGAAGCCACTAAGGGTGCTGCTCTCATCGCTGAACTCAAAAAAGCCAGCCCTAGTAAAGGTATATTGCGTCATGATTATCAACCACTAGAAATTGCCAGGCAATATGAAATTGGTGGTGCAGCTTGTTTATCAATACTCACCGATGAGAAGTATTTTCAAGGCAGCATAAAAGATTTACAAGTGGTAGCAAGCAAATCACCATTACCTTGCCTGCGCAAAGACTTCATCATTGATAAACGTCAAATCGCCATCTCGCGCATAGCTGGAGCCGATGCTATTCTGCTTATCGCTTCAATACTTAATCAACAAGAACTTAAGAAGTTCCATGGTTTCGCTAGAGACTTAGGCATGGACGTACTAGTAGAAGTACACAATGAAGCTGAGATGGAGATGGCTCTTGCCATTAACGCCAAGCTAATCGGGATCAACAACAGAGACTTATCAACATTCACCGTAGACTTGGATACCACACGCAAACTAATCAGCAGCTACAAAAACGACTTAGACAATAAAGTTGTGGTTTCAGAATCTGGCATCTTCAATAAATCTGATATTGATGGACTCTATAGTCTTGGTGTTAAAGCATTCTTAGTCGGTGAATCACTGATTACCCAGCCCGGTACCGTAGATGCTGTGCGGAAATTATTGAATTAGAAGATCAATCTCTTTAATTCAATCAACAACCTGCACCTGACTTCGTAGCCCATCAGATTTAATACAAACCTGCACAGAATGACCAAGCTGAATTTTCTGTTTCACCGGATCAGGCACATCAGCATTAATTGCAACGAGGGGAGCTTTTTGCAAGTATCGAAAATCACCATGTTCTAACACATCAGACCTAAAGCCACATAGATATGCTCGCATTCTAGCCGGGCTATTATCCAATGCTAAGCTATGACGAAATTTTTTATCACGAAATCTGGCAGATTCAAGGTCAGAAAGATTAGAATCAATTTCATGCATACGCAATACAACACCTTCTCTGGGAGTTACTCCATACCCGGTACCATACTGACCACCGTATACTTCAAAATCTGTTGCTTTAGGTTGAAAAGGTCTAAAAAGCCTAGATTGAAATATTTTAGGCACAGCCGGATCCCTTTCATTTAGCCCAAATTCCATTTGAAAAGATTGATCTGCAGGCACTACTCCAGCATCTCTAATGGAACGATACATAGCGATAACAGCTTTAATGTGATTTTTAAATTCAATTTCAAATAATTTAGTCAGTTGCGAAAATTTCACTGGATCAACAAG
>JAYVUR010000107.1:0-2552 GCA_043787715.1 Candidatus Melainabacteria bacterium | reverse complement strand
ATCAGCTCCGGATCACCCACCAATACGGCCTTATTATCAAGCGCGGACTTAAGTACAATATCACCAGCTCTATGTGAAGCGAAGATTTTATCGACAAGTGGTGCTAATAATATTTCTTGCTTGCGCGGTTCGATAACACCGCGCGCTAGGTAATTAAGCTTAAGCATATCTGTTACTAAGCGCGATAATCTATCACTCTCCAGTACAATATTATTCAGATAGCGATCAAGCATGGCTGGCTCGTTCTTAGCGCCGTGCATTAATGCTTCAATTAGGGCTTTGATGTTCTGGATGGGACGCTTAAGTTCATGCGTAGTCTTGCTTATATCCTGCTGCTGCAAGGGACTGATCTCAAGAATATAATCTATGTCTTTAGAGATGCTGACATTAAGATACTGAGCATTTGCTGCTAGTTGCACTTGTTCGCTGCGCTTAAGTGATTTATATTCGCCTTTAGCAATACGAGCCAGCAAGCGCGCAAAAGCCGGACTTAAACTAGATATAGCTGGCGATAACTCTGAGAGATGCTCAAGCGGCACGCCAAGCAGACGAGCAGCAGCTGGGTTGGCGTAGCGGAATTGATAGCTAGCTGACAGCACAAAAACTCCTGTAGAAATATCATCAATAAGCGACTCAGCAAGACTCATAAATCCACTATAACACCAGCCAACTATATCACTACAATGATATAATTTAGTCTACGGGTATCACGTGTTATCTTAAAGGATCCGCTCCCAGAGGGGGTTTTCATAAAAATTGTTGTCAAATAGGTAAATACCCTTGCCTTGTAATATAGCTTGACTAAATAGGTGGTAAAAATGATACAAAAATTGGTTCAAGCGACCTTAGAGAGGCTGACAGGGAAATGCGAACCCAAGTCGGAAATAAAACAAGAAACAACAGTAGAAAGCTGCTCAGAAAATACTGCACAAACCAATGATTGCGACTCAGCGGCAAAGGCGGTAATGAAACAAGATGAGTTCAAATCATCCTGTCCAGAAATAATAAAATCAACGACCGTCAAAGATGCGTCAAAATCCTCATGGCTTGCAGCTTTACAAAACAATATTGTTGCAAGAATACAAACCTTACCAACGAATCTTAAAAGAACAGTAAAAGAAGCGGCAGCGGACATTAAATCGGGCTTCGACGCGATAATAGATGTCGGTAAAAAAATAATTCCACAAGAACTGGTTGCAGGTGCTAAATCTTTAGCAGCCAAAATACCCTCAATTTCAGAGCTGGGAAAAGCAAGCTATAACTTCTTGTCCAGCTGTGGATCCAGCATAGCAAGCTACTGCAGTGGCTTTGGCACAGGATTCAGCTCTCTCTACACTAGTATTTATGACACATGCAAGTCTATCTATGACACTTGTACAAGTATCTTCTCATCACTATTCTGCCATATAGGACAAGAAGAACAACAACGTCAAGAAGAAGCACGTTTCGAAGCTAAACAAGAAGAGAAACGCCAAGATGAAAAACGCTACGAAGCAAAATGCGAAGAAAATAAACATATTGCGAAAGCTAACGAAGAAAAACGCGTAACCAAAGCCAAAGAAATAGAAGTAAAAGCTGTAGAAAGAAAAGTAGAGTTCGAATTAACTAAGGCACTTCCTATTGCGCGCAGCATGGATCATTTACAAACCCAAATCTCTGCACAAATGTCAGCTATTAGCCAAGAAATAGCCAAACTAAGCAGCTGCACCAATACCAGTATTTGGCAATCAGCAAAAGAACTTAACGGCAAAATAGCTCAGCTAAATAACTTAACTAGCGAATTGCAGCACAAACAAAAAAACTACGAATTGCAAGTACAAGACTTCAATAGATCAATAGATGATTTATCGAGACTAAGACATCGGCTATCATATAATGCGTGAGCTTAGAGAAACCATGGCAAATAGCAATCTGCGCCACTGATACAGTCTGGGGACTAGTCTGTCGCATCGACAGCACTGAAGCCAAAGATAACGTAGCGAGGATTTATGCGATCAAGCAACGTGAGGCAACTAAGCCATTAATACTATTCGGCTCTTCGCTAGAAGTATTGAGACCTTACGCTCATTGGAACAATAAAGCTCTAGAATTAGCTAGAAAACACTGGCCTGGTGCTCTTACTATCATAATGCGCAGATCCTCTCTAATACCCGAATGGATAAATCCTGGAGAAGAATTTATAGGACTCAGAGTACCGAGGTCTCCAAGTGTAATGAGTTTACTTAAGCAAACAAGCAACGGTGTACTACTAAGCACTAGCGCCAATCTTAGCGGCGAAGCGCCAGTGGCTAATTACAAGGAAGCTTGTGAGCTAGCGCGTCGTTGCGAGGAGCGTGCTGGCGAAGCAATCCACATACAAGAACCAGACGCCAGCGAAACTGCCTCAAATCAAGCCAGCACCATAGTTAAAATCACTGATGACAGGCTAGAAGTCTTAAGACAGGGCGATATTTGCGTTAATTGATATCTGCCTATACGCCTCATAATAAGCGGTTTGTGCGGTACTAGCTAAATTAAGTGAGCGCGAATTTTTAGAGCGCATAGGTATAGTA
>JAYVUR010000106.1:0-6646 GCA_043787715.1 Candidatus Melainabacteria bacterium | reverse complement strand
CCCAAGCTCCGGCTCCCAATATGGCTATTTTTTGCTTTTGCTCGTCTGGCACCTTGTTAATTATAGTAGAGTTATTAATGAGACAGAGGCATTTTAACTATGTATTACTAGTTTTAAGCCCCTTAGCTACATATATATAGTATGCTTGAAATCCACCAAGCTCGCCTCGCTCCCGCTGCTCTAATGCCCGCCCAGCCCCAGCTAGATAAGACTCGCAATGTCACAACGAATATTATTTCTAGATCTACCCTTGGACCACTTCGATTTAAGCGACGCAGGGCTTATTCCTAGGGGGGCTTTTATAGCAAGCCTTAACCTTGAGAATACTGTGCTTGCAGCTGAAAACCCAGAGTTTAAGCGTATTATCAGCTCTGCTGATCTTATTCTTGCTGATGGTGAAGCGGTGGTTATGGCTGTTAATCACTTGCGGCGCACAAGAAAGCCGTTCAGTACCGAGTCAAAAATTCCAATAAAGAAAATACACAAAGTGGCTGGCATAGATTTAGCTACTAAATTACTGGAATTAAGCTCGCGAGTTGCGATTTTAGGATCTACTAGTCAAGTTATTAGTAAACTACAAGAAAAATATCCAGAGAAAATAGTTTTTGCTCATCACGGATTTTTTACTCTAGACCATTCAGAGGAAATTGCTAGGCAAATCGGAGCTGCTCAAGCAGAGATTTTATTAGTTGGCATGGGTGCACCAAGGCAAGAACAGTTTATTTATGACTATAAAAAATATTTTTCTTTAACTACTGCTTTGGCTATAGGTGGAGCACTAGATGTCTTGGCTGGAGCGCATTCTCGAGCGCCAAGCTGGATGATTAATCTTAAGCTTGAGTGGTTATTTAGGATTTTGCAGGAACCTTTTAGGCTAAAACGAATCTTTTTGAGAGTACCAAGGTTTTGTTCACTAATTGCCTCAACGTATTTTTATCGAGGTTAGGGAAAATAAAATCTGGGCACAAAGAAATTGGCGAAGATCTCAACAAGTTGTCAAATTATATTTGCATAATTTAGCAACTTGTCATATGATGCAAATGGGTCATCATTCGGGAAAAATTTGGAGGAAAATCAAATGGCCGTAAAGAAAAAGAAAGCAGCTAAAAAGCCTGCAGCTAAAAAAGCAGCTCCTAAAAAGAAAGCAGCTAAAAAGCCAGCAGCTAAAAAGCCAGCTAAGAAAAAAGTAGCTAAGAAGAAGAAGTAAGCTTCTCTTCAAGCTAGTTGAAACAAATAAAAAGACGGGTTAATGCCCGTCTTTTTATTTTTGTATATAATTAAGCATATGCTTAAAATTAATCTCGCTAAAACAGGCTTCAGTACCGCAAAAGAACTGGCTGCTATCAAAACATCATTGTTGGTAATAGGCGAGTTCAAAGACGCTAACTCCAAAGAGTTTAAGCATCTTGATAAGTTTTTTGACGGGAGGCTTAGCGCAGAAATTAAAGCAGAAGATTTTAAATTTGATTTGGGCAGTACTCTAGTGGTTAAGACTAGAGAGGTAATTCAGAAGGTTATTATTCTGGGTTTAGGCGACAAACCCAAGTTCGATCTCAAGGCTGAGCGTAAGGCCGTGGCGGCAGCTATTAGGGCCGCTAAAGCTGAAAAAGTTGAAGATCTTAGTTTTAGGGCTATAGAAAGAGCAGAATTAATCGCAGAGACTGCAATTTTGCTTAGTTATGAGTTTCTTAAGTATAAAACCCAAGATAAAGACAAGAATAAAGGTAAAAAACTCCAAGAAATCAATATTTTGGTTGAAGACAATCCTTCGCGTGCAACTAAAGCCGCAATAGAGCGCGCTGCAATCACTGCTAGAGCCACTAATAAAGCTAGAGATTTAGTTTGGGAGCCTGCTTGCGAAGTTACGCCGAGCTATCTTGCGCGTGTGGCACAGAATACTAAAGGTGTCACAGTGAAAGTAATGGGAGAGGCTGAATGTAAAAAACTTGGCATGGGTTCATATTTGGCTGTGGCTCAGGGTTCTGACCAGCCGCCGAAGTTTATTGAACTTAGCTATACGCCTAAGAATTATAAGAAGGGCAAGCATATTGCTATTGTTGGCAAGGGAGTCACTTTCGATAGTGGTGGTCTTAGCCTGAAGCCAGCTAAATCCATGGAGATGATGAAAGAAGATATGTCTGGTGCCGCTGCAGTCTTAGGAATAATGGCGGCACTGGGTGAGCTGAAGCCTGAGCATATTAAGGTGACTGGAATTATCGCAGCTACCGAGAACATGCCTAGCGGCAAAGCATATCGCCCTGGTGATGTGATTATCGCCATGAACGGTAAAACTATAGAAGTGAATAATACTGACGCTGAAGGTCGTCTAACGCTCGCTGATGCGGTCGCTTATGTCTCTAAGAAGAATCCAGATGAGATTATAGATATAGCTACGCTTACTGGCGCTTGCATGACGGCTCTAGGCAATCAGTGTGCTGGTCTGATGACTAATAATCAAGATTTGCTTGATAGGGTTAAGAGTTCAGCAGACAGGCAGGGTGAATTGATGTGGCAGCTGCCTCTCTATGATGAATACAAGTCTAGGCTTAAGTCTGATATTGCTGATCTTAAGAATGCTGGTTCAGGCGGACAAGCTGGCGCGCAGAACGGTGGTTTGTTTATTCAAGAGTTTATTGGTAATAAGCTTAAGAGTTCTAAGAAAGCAGCTGATGAGCAGATACCGTGGTTGCATATGGATATTGCTGGACCTTGTTGGTTTGAAGAAGCTAATGATTGGTCGCCATCTGGTGCTAGTGGTATGCCTGTGAGAACGCTATTGGATTATATTCTTTGCTAGAATTAATCATATGGATATACTCAGTTTCGCTTTAGTGTTCTTCGCTGGCATAGCGTTTTTGCTGTTCGCTGGTGCCGTTAAGATTATTCAGCAAGGGCATTGCGGACTAGTAGTGAGGTTGGGCGGCTATATTAAAACTCTGCCACCAGGTTTGCATGTTATATTGCCGTTTGTTGATAGCGTGGATAGAGTCGTGGATCTTCGCGAGCAAGTGATGCCATTAGAGCCGCAAGGAGTTATTACCAGGGATAATGTTAATATACATGTCGACGCGGTGATTTACTATCAGATCGTGAATCCATATGCAGCCATCTATGAGATTACTAATCTTGTCTATGGTATTCAACAGTTAGCTTTAACTTCTCTGCGTAATATTATTGGCGAACTGGATTTGGATCAATCCTTAACCAGCCGCGAAATCATCAATACTAAACTACAAGAGATTATCGATAAAGCTGCTGGCAAATGGGGCGTGAAGGTGAATCGTGTTGAACTGAAGAATATAGACCCGCCACCAGAAATCCAGAAGGCTATGAACGTACAGATGGAAGCTGAGCGTAATAAGCGTGCGGCGATATTAGAAGCCGAAGGGCGCAAGGAAGCACAAATATTACAGGCAGAAGGGGAAAAACAAGCTGTAATTAAGCGTGCTGAAGGGCATGCGCAAAAATTAAGACTCGAAGTTGAGGCGCAAGCACTCACTTCTAAAATCTATATCGAGAAAATTAATGAAGCTAAGCCTAGTAGTGAGACTTTGCAGGTGATTTATATGGAGACCCTCAAGGATCTTGCTGCAGGTCCAGCTAATAAGATATTTATTCCTACAGAGTCTTTATCGATCGCTGGCGCTTTAGCTTCAGCTGGTGAACTATTCAAGGGTGGTAAAGAACTAGTAAAAGCTAGTAAGCCAGAGAACAACTAATAATGGAAGCATATTTAATCTGGTATATGTTCGCTGGGGCTTTATTGGTGCTTGAAGCCTTTAGTCCTGGTTTGTTTATTTTTGTTTGTTTTGCTTTAGGGGCGATTCTTGCTGGACTTAGCACTCAGCTGGCTTTTATGGCTAAAGCTGGTTTTAGTATTCAGAGTCAGCTGGGATTTTTCTTAGCAAGCTCGCTGGTGTTTTTGTTTTTCGTTAAGCCCATACTTAAATCTATAATCAAGATCCCTAATAGCGCAGAAGGCTTATACCCGCAGCGCCTTATAGGACAAGAAGCAATGGTATTCAAGACTATTAGTTCTTCTGAGATGGGTGCTGTGAGGTTATTAGATTCCGATGAGACTTGGCTGGCTAAATCTGCTAATGGCGTAGAAATCGGACAAGGTAGTACTGTGACTATTAAAGCTATTGAGGCGAATCATCTTATCGTGTTGTAGTGACACGTTATTCTGAGCACGAAGTGCGAAAGGATCCCTTTGCTGCCGCGCAGTGGTCCATCAGTTAAGATTATTATAGTGAGCGCAACTAACAAATCCCGCTTAATAGTCTTCACTGGCCCTTCCGGAGTGGGCAAGGGTACTATTGTTAAGAAGTTATTTGCTGACCCAAGAGTCAAGAACAATGTAGTATTTTCGGTTTCAGCGACCACGCGTAAACAGCGTGAGGGCGAAGCCGACGGGGTGAATTATTTCTTCAGGAGCCGCGAAGAGTTTGAGGCGATGATAGCTGGTGATGAGCTACTCGAGTGGGCAGAATTTGTCGGCAATTACTACGGTACTCCGCGTAAGTTCGTCGAAGATACCCTTGCTAGCGGCAAAAGCGTGTTCCTAGAGATAGAAGCTCAAGGTGCTCTTCAGATTATGGATAAGTTTCCTAGGGCTTTAACTATATTTTTGATGCCACCAAGCTTCGCTGAGCTTGAACGTAGGTTGCGTGAGCGCGGCACCGAGGCTGAAGAAGTTTTGCAGAGGCGCCTAGCTAAAGCGCGCGACGAGATGGGTGTGTCCCATAGATTTAGTTTCAAAGTGGTTAATGATAATGTCGGGCACGCGACAGCGGAGCTGGAAGCGGTGTTTAGTGGGGCTGGAATCGTGGCAGCTTAGATTTCGCACTCGTAGTTAAGAGCGCAAAATCAAGAGGTCAGTGTTGGACTTTGCTATCTTCCAAGGCTTCAACATAGCCTATCGCTATAGTCGCCGCTAGTGAACCATCAGAAGCCGCGGTTACCGCTTGCTTCAATGGAGTGTTGCGCACGTCACCAGCAACAAAAATCCCGGGGATATTAGTTTCCATCTTATGGTTACTGATAATTTTGCCAGTTTCATCGAAGGCAAGACCAGTACCGGCTAAGAATTGCGTGTTAGGAGTAAGTCCTACATAAATAAAAGCTCCTTCGCAAGGAAAATCCTTCACTTCATTAGTTTTAAGATTGCGCAAGGTTACGCTGCTCATGCCGAGCATGTCACCCTTGATTTCATCAATAGCACTATCCCAGATGATTTCAGTCTTAGGGTTAGCGATAAACCTATTCTGCAATATACGTTCGGCTCTAAGTTCATTGCGGCGGTGTACTAGAGTTACTTTGGAGGCGAATTTAGTAAGGAAGTTACCTTCTTCTACAGCCGATGAGCCGCCACCGACCACTACTACATGACGATTTTTGAAGAATGCACCATCACAAACGGCACAGTAGCTAACGCCCTTGCCGCTGAATTCATTTTCGCCAGGGACGCCTAAATGTTTATGCTCGGAGCCGCTAGCAAGAATTACAGTATGAGCCTTGAAGCTGCGATCGGCGCAGTTAATGATTTTAGGTTGAGACTTGAAATCCACACTTGTAACACCAAGTCCAGTGATAATCTCACAACCGAAACGTCTAGTCTGAGCTTCCATGGCATCAGAAATCTGCGGACCGGTCATATGATCCATGCCCGGATAATTTTCTACTTCTAGAGTTACTTGCAGCTGCCCTCCGATTATGCCTTTCTCAAGTAACAGCGTTTTAAGATTACCGCGCGCCGCATATAATCCAGCACTAAGCCCAGCCGGTCCGCCGCCGATAATCACTACATCATAGATATCATTCTGAGTCATGGTATTAGCTAATTCCTCTAGCCTAGTTAGAAACACCTAAAAACTGGGTATATAGTCTTTATGCGCCTAATTTAATTGTAGCGTGGCGCAAAAGTTTATAAATCTTAGGAAATATATAAATCAACTTCAGGATTGAAGTAAATAGCCGATTGTCTTATATGTCAGATCTTATAAAGGAGACATATAAATGAACAAACTAACTAAAATTGCCCTAGTAACTGCGCTATTTACTTCGCTAGTGGCTAAGGCTGAAGAACTAGCTGCAAGCCCAGCTGAGCATCAAGAAGCTCAGGTTGAAGCAATTAATCCTCTTGATTCAACTCCTGATTATCAAGCTTCAGCAGCTGAGCATGAAGAGCAGGCTCAAGAAGATTCTATTCTTGATGAGGCGGTATCTTCTCAAGAGGCTAACCAAGAAAAGTTGCCACAAAGCTAATTAAATTCAATATATCTAAAACAGAAGACCCCGCCACAAGCGGGGTTTTTTATTGGCTAAAATACGTCCAAATAAAAAAGCCACCCAGAACGAGTGGCTTTTTACTTTAGTTATATTGTAAGTACTTAGAGCGCGCCGCCTGGAGCTTTTACTTTAGCTTTAAGCGATCTTGCTTTAAGAGTGCCTATCGTTACTTTGCCGAAGTATTGATCGTCACCATCTGTAAATACTACAGTGTAGATACCGGCAGTTTTAGCAGCAGCAGGTTTCTTGAAGCTAACATAACTACTGTCATCACCTGCGGTGATAGTACCAGTCATTTTAATTGCTTTTTTGAGACCACTTGCGCTAGAACCCGGTGTTAGCAGATAACCTGTTA
>JAYVUR010000105.1:0-1894 GCA_043787715.1 Candidatus Melainabacteria bacterium | reverse complement strand
TTAATATTTTCACACCAGCTACAAGTGAAAAACGCGCAAATAATACTGCTATAATTAGCCTCTGTGCCTAAAACCCTTAGTATCATTGGCTCTACAGGCTCCATCGGAACTCAAGCGCTAGATATAGTTAGATCTAGGCAGGGCGAGATAGAAGTGCTAGCACTTAGTGCTGGTTCTAAGCTGGATTTACTAGTAGATCAAATCAAAGAATTTAAGCCTAGCTATGTCTCAATCGCAAACCAAGAGCATAGAAAAACCCTCAAAGAATTATTCCCCAAGATAGAAGTATTAGATTCTCTAGTTGAGATCGCTAAATTAGAAGTAGATGTGTTTCTCAGTGCCATAGTCGGCATCGCTGGACTTGAAGCTAATCTAACTGCCATGAAACATGCTCGCCGGGTCGCTGTCGCCAATAAAGAAACCTTAGTAGCAGCTGGGCATTTGGTTAATAGCTATATAGATAAATATGGATCAGAATTAATACCAGTAGATAGTGAACACGTGGCTATCGCGCAAGCACTAATGGCTGGATCCACAGAAGAGATAGACCATATAGTTATTACTTCTTCTGGCGGACCTTTTAGGAATAGAGAAGATTTTAGTAATATTACAGTAGAAGAAGCTCTTAAACACCCAACTTGGGTAATGGGACCTAAAATCACCATAGACTCTAGCACCCTTATGAATAAAGGGCTTGAAGTGATAGAAGCGCATCAATTATTCAAACTAAGCTACGATAAAATCAAAGTAGTAATTCACCCTCAATCTATAGTGCATGGTGCTGTTTATTATAGAGATGGCAATATGATAGCTCAGCTAGCACCGCCGGATATGCGCATACCGATACAATTCGCGCTGGATTATCCTAGACGATTACCATTATCAAATACTGCGCAATGGATTGCTTCGTCGCTTGCAGCTCCTCGTAATGACAGTCATTGCGAAGCAATCCACCAGTTTAGTTTATGCGATATCGGCAAACTAGAATTCTTTGAAGTCGATCACCATAAATTCCCCGCACTTAATCTTGCCTATCATGCTGGCAAACTTGGGCATTCATATCCAGCAGTGCTCAATGCTGCCAATGAAGCAGCTGTAGCAATGTTCCTCAAAAAAGAAATCAGTTTTAATGAAATAATAAAAATAGTAGCGCAAGCTCTAGAGTCTCACGATATAGTGAGAAATCCTAGCTTTCAAGAGATACTAGAAATAGATCAGAAAGTCAAGAGCAGTTGTCAATTAAAACACTCTAAAACAGCCTAGTGACAAGGCTTTCAACTGCAGATATCTAAGCTATAATATAGTTAGTGAGCAAGCCCAAGCTAAGAATTCCCATAGGCAAAATATCGTGATAATCATGCTGCTGACTTTTATTTTCAGCTCATTATTACCGCTATGGGCAGCAGATCCGCAAGCTCTGCTCGGAGATATCACCAGGCGCAAACAAAGTATCGCCGAAAAACTTAAAGAAGCCCGTATTAAAGAAGCTGCCGCGAACGCAAGGCTAAGAGAAATACAACGCAAGTTATCACAAGCACAAACCAGCCTCGATGCTAACAAGCGAGTATTAAGAGTGACACAGGAAGCTTGCACTAAAACACGCAATAAACTCGGTGAACTAGTAGAGCAGAAGCAAGAACTAGAAGTAGAAGCTGGTGATCGCATAGTCTCTATATACAAGCAGCAACGCCTGAAGATGATAGACGGCTTACTCAACTCACCCAATATCACTGATTTTTTGGATCACCTCTACTATCAAAAGAGGGTAATAGAATACGACAGGGACGTGCTAACAGCGCTTATCGACCAGTCTGAAACTATACGCAAATACAACCAAGCACTAAAACTTGAAGCTGTTAAAATCTCACAAATCAACCAGCAACTTAGTGCTAAT
>JAYVUR010000104.1:0-4812 GCA_043787715.1 Candidatus Melainabacteria bacterium | reverse complement strand
CAGAACTTTCTCTGCGTCCTAGAGCAACGTTAAGTCCGTGAAAAATATTTTTAAGACCCATGATTGCAATAGCGAAAGCACCGATACCAGAGGTCCAAGCAAGAGCTGTTGGGTTGCGTAGTATTCCTGTTATCCAAGAACCAGCTTGTGACACAATGCCTGTGCATAAACCTTTACTAGAACCAAAAGCCCTGTTGACATAATCTAAACCAGTTTTGAGCCATCTCTGAGCAGTTGGTACATTCTTGGGAATATAAGGTCCATTCAAATCAAAAACAGAATTTTGTTTACCAGCATCAAGAATATTAGGGTCGACTAATTGAGGGACTTCAGAAGATAATTTAGCGGCTTGATCACGATCAGAAATATTAGCTGTGCTAGCGTCTCGGCCACTTCTGGCCGGCCCGGGAGCTGGGGTATTATATGGGAGTTGAGGGCTGACTTCTATCATCAATACGTATTACGTCAATATAGATCTTGTAATAATAATAGCGTATTACAGGATACTTTGCTAAGAAATCTAGTCACATTATAAGGTAGGGCTTTTCATAATCTAGGTTAAGCTGTTAATATCCTTAAGGCTGATGGCAGAAACAAAAGAGCGAGATTTCAAATATTTAGTAATAGTCGAGTCCCCGGCTAAGTCTAAGACCCTTACAAAAATATTAGGCAAAGAATATCTAGTTGAATCCAGCATTGGCCACATTCGTGATTTACCGGCCAAGGGTCTTGGCATAGATGTGAAGAATAATTTTGAGCCTAGTTATGAGGTGATGAGTCTTAAGCAGAAGGTGGTGGATAAACTTGCAGCTTTAGCCAAGAAAGCAGAGAAGGTATACCTCGCTTCCGACCCTGACCGCGAAGGAGAAGCTATATCTTGGCACTTAAGTCAAATACTTAATTGTAAAGCTTCTAAAGTTACTCGTATAAGTTTTAATCAGATTACTCCGGATGCAGTGCGTAATGCTGTTGCTAATCCGCGTGCGATAGATCAGCATCTGGTTGATGCGCAGCAAGCTAGACGCATCTTAGATCGTCTTGTCGGTTATAAGATTAGCCCATTGTTGTGGCGTAAGATTGGTGGTAGAAGTGCAGGACGCGTGCAATCGATTGCAGTGCGTTTGATTTGTGAGCGCGAAGAAGAGATACAAGCGTTTATTGCGCAAGAGTATTGGTCAGTCAAGGCTGAAGTTATTGATGAGAAGAACAGAGGTAGTGGTGTCTTCACCCTAAGCCTCACTCATGTCGATAAGAAGAAAGTTACTAGTCCGCTTGATGAAGCTGATCCAGCCAAGCTGAAGGTGATTAGATCGGAAGCTGAAGTTAAGCAGATCGCTGAGCGTATTAAGACTGCTGAGCTGGCTGTTACGGATCTCACTACTAGACCGGGCACTAAACGCCCGCATGCACCATTTAAGACTTCTACTTTGCAGCGTGCAGCTTCGAATATTGGGTTCACCGTTAAGCGCACCATGCAAATTGCACAAGAACTTTATGAAGGTGTGAAGTTAGATGGTGGTGAACAAGTCGGTCTTATAACTTATATGCGTACTGATAGCTTAAGACTAGCTGATGAAGCACTTGATATGGCACGTGATTACATCACTAGTACTTGGGGTGCAGACTATTACCCGGGTGAGCCAACTCAATACGATAAGAAGAAAAAAAACGATGACAAGAAAGTAGCTGAGCAAGATGCTCACGAGGCGGTGCGTCCTACTTATGTCGAGAAGACTCCTGATAGTATTCGCCAGTACTTAAGTCCAGAGCAGTATAAGATTTATAAACTTATTTGGCAGCGTTTTGTCAGTTCGCAGATGAGTGCTCAGAAGACTGAGACTAACACCGTTGAGATAGCTAGCGCAAATGGTGATTTGCAATTAAGAGCTAGTGAGACCCGTACTGTGTTTGCAGGTTATGCAGCTGTTTATGGTGTCGAAGCTGAAATTAATGAGGATAATGAAGAACTAGAAGAGAACACTAAATTCCCAGCACAAATCGCTATCGGTAATCCCATCACTACTAAGGAAGTCAATCCTAGACAGCATTTTACTGAAGGTCCGCCTAGATACAATGAAGCAAGCCTAGTGAAGGCTCTTGAAGAATTGGGTATCGGTAGACCATCTACTTACGCGCCTACTCTTAATACTATTGTTGATCGCAAGTATGTCGAGAAACTCAATAACCAGCTAGTTCCGACTAAGCTAGGGATTAATGTTAATAAGCTACTAGTCGATCATTTCGGTAGGTTCATTAATGTAGACTTCACTTCACAGATGGAAGCGAATCTCGATAAGATTGCCGTGCATGCTATTAGCTGGCGCGATATGCTTAGTGATTTCTATCTTGGTAAACACGGTAAAACCAAAGTTACGGTCAAAGAACTTAAAGAAATGGAGCCAGATAAACTTGGTTTTGCTGATGTAGTTAAATGCGCTTCTGAAGAGATTGAAAATATAGTGATTGCCACTGAGCATAAGTGTCCGTTATGCAGCACGCATATGAATCTCAAATCCAGTCGCTTTGGTCCTTTCCTGGGTTGTTCGCGCTATCCTGTGTGTGCTGGTATCGTTAACCTCACCAAGGAAGGATTACCTGCTCCAGAGGATAGACCCTTCGCTGAGCCTTGTCCGGATTGCAAGAAGCCATCATTAGTAATTAGACACGGGCGTTATGGTGACTATATTGCTTGTACTACTAGCGACTGCAAATACACTTCACCATTAGTTAAGAAGACTGGTGTCGATTGTCCGCGTGAAGGTTGCACAGGTCATATAGTAGAGAAGAAATCTCGCTTCGGTAAGATGTTCTTCGGTTGTGACAGTTGGTCTAAAACCAAGTGCGACACAGTGTTTTGGTACACCCCGATTAAGGAGAAGTGTCCAGACTGCGGTAAGCAGATGATGTACAAAACTCTTAAGCGCGGTGATAAGCTGGCTTGCTCTGATACTAAGGTCTGCAAGTATGAGCGCATCGCTAGCCCTAAGGACATTGAACGTTATAGACCTGTAGTGGAGGCTCCTGCGCTTGATGCGCCGAAGTCGGTGTTTAGTATAGAAAGAACGTGACGGACGTCACGTTCTTTCGCTTTCAACACGAGTGCATCGTCTCAGCGTTGCAGCCTTAAATATTCATAATCTCCGCATCCTCCAAATGGTGGATCTTTGCAAGAATACAGCGCATAGGCATTGTATTTCAGCACCCAAGTGACTTACACTAATCTAATAAATTGATATCGCTCAAGAACCGATGCAATCTAGCCGATAGTCTTATGAGTAACGCATCCCCTGCAATAAACAACGAAGGACTACCCCCGATGAACAAAACAATAGTTGAGAAGTTCAAGAAATACGCCAAAGAGTTAGGACAACTCTACAAAACCCGTAAAGAACTAGATGGAATCATAGGAGAATATGAGAACAGACTTAAGTCTTTAGGAGAGGTCTTGGAGTTCGCAGATTCAGCTGAATCTACCTACCGCACTACTGAATTACCGTCACTTAATTAAGCTACTTATCCAATAGAACTTATTTAAAGGCCCCTTAAATGGGGTCTTTTTATTTACGAATATTAAAAAAATATAAGCAAAACCCCTTGCGCCTGGCGACCTAAAATGCTAAAATCATTGTTAACTTCAAAATTAAGTAGCTGAGAAAAGGAGTAGAAAAGATCCAACGGTACCGGAAGGTAACAGGTAAAATCCACTAGTGTTGGACTCTCCTACAAATGACAATGTTGTCAGTCGCTTAAGGGTGAGGGGAAGATGAATTTGAAAAAGGGTTTTGGTTGGTCGACTAAAACCCTTTTTTTTTGCGCTCGTCATCCTGAGCACGAAGTGCGAAAGGATCCCCATGCTGCTAAAATCAAGCACTAGTGTCATCCCCCTCAGTACTAAGTCTTAATCCAAATAATTACACTCCGGTAATGCAGCAATACCTGCAAGCCCGTCAGTCATTGGGCGCTGGCACTGTGTTGTTTTTCCGCATGGGAGATTTTTATGAGGCATTCTTCGAGGATGCTGAAGTAATGGCGCGTGATCTTGAGATCACCCTAACTAGTCGCCCCGACCAAAGCCACCCCGGTGGTCGCATACCGATGGCGGGAGTGCCAGCGAAGGCTGTTGCTGGCTACACAGCCAAATTACTAGCTGCAGGGCACAAAGTCGCTATCGCAGAACAGATGGCAGATCCCAAGAACTGCAAAGGTCTGGTGCCGCGCGAGATTACTAAAATCTACACCCCGGGTACTATTGATGAGCTTGACCTACTGAATTCCTATCAGAATAATTTTATGCTGGCAGTTTATCCTGCTGGCGAAAGAGCGGGTGTTGCTTACACGGATATTTCTACTGGTGAGTTTTATATTACTGAACTAGCTCTAGCTGATCTGGAAGCTGAACTGGCGCGTGTTAATCCAGCAGAGATATTAGTGCCGAGCCAGCGTAAGAAGCAGTCAGCAATTGACTATGAAGCTAGTGATGTTGCTTTAGTTGAATTGCCGGGCGCGTATTATAAGTCCAATTTCGATCAGCGGAATTTTGATTTGGCGGCGGCACGGGCGAATCTCTCTAGGGTATTCGGGGTGAATTCGCTAACAGCATTTTCTGCTGATGATTATCAGCTGGGGCTTAGAGCTGCTGGTGCGATTATTAATTACCTCACTGAGACTCAGAGTACGGCTTCTGAGAGTGCTCAAAATCCGTTTAGGAATTTCGATGTTATACGCAGTTATCAGCTCGGTGAATATATGCTATTAGATGCTACCGCGCGCAGGAATCTTGAACTTACTCGCACTCTCACTGGTGCTTATGCG
>JAYVUR010000103.1:0-17710 GCA_043787715.1 Candidatus Melainabacteria bacterium | reverse complement strand
CCAGCGCCCTAGCCCTCGCTCGAGCATGATCAACTATAGGCGGTGGGTAATCCGCAGTACCATAATCAGGAAGCCAGCGGCGGATATAAGCGCCATCGGGATCAAATTTTTCGGCTTGAGTCGCAGGGTTAAAAATCCTAAAATACGGTGCCGCATCCACACCGCAACCAGCACACCATTGCCAGCCCATAGTGTTGTTCGCGAGATCTGCATCCACTAATGTCTGCATAAACCACTTAGCACCTTCGCGCCAATCGATTAATAAATCCTTGACAAGAAATGAAGCAACTATCATGCGCACACGATTATGCATCCAGCCCGTATGCCAAAGCTGACGCATACCAGCATCCACGAGGGGATAACCAGTGCGCCCCTGCTGCCAGACTTGCAAAATTTCAGCGTTCTGCTGCCAAGGAAAATGCTTGAATCCCAAACGCTGCGGCTCAGTAACCAACTGAGGCATATGATAAAGAAGATGATAAGCAAAATCCCTCCAAGCCAGCTGCCTAATATATTCGCGCTTGCCTGCATTCAAGCCAGATTTAATTAGAGCTGCATATATCATCGGAGCACTAATCATGCCCAAAGCTAGATAGGGAGAGAGTTTAGAGACCCCATCTAGATCTGGTCTATTACGCAAATCTGGATAATCTCTCGCTCGCTGACTTGCAAAATCACTAGCAAGTTGAAGCGGATCTTGCATAGCTTCTAGCTGCCAGAAACTTCTAATACCAGAATCCCAATTAAGCTTAGGTAATAACTGCAAATCTTCTAGCTTAATACCAAACTCAAACTTAGGCGCAGCTAGAAGCTTGGGGACACTGCAATCCAAATGAGCAAGCTGAGCTTCGAGTTCTCTCGTTACCGCAAGCTCAGTATGCCTGCGGTGATAAGCAGTAAAAACTTTAAACGCAGAACCATCCCTAGTGATCTCCCAAGGTTCAAAGATTAACGATGAATTATACGACTGAATTTCTAAACCCTTGGCTTGGAGTGAGGATTTAATTTCTGTATCGCGGCTAATAGCGTCAGGCTCATAAAGACGGTTCCAGTACACGGCCTTGGCCTTAGTTAATTCAGCAAGCTCACTAATAATTAGAGTCGCGTCTCCCTTAGCAAGCTTCAACTCTAGTCCCTGAGCTAGTAACTCTTTAGCTAATTTTGCAAGAGCAAAGTGCTTAAAAACATTTAATGCTGCTCCCGACTGGTATTTAAGTGAAGTATCTTCAATATATAGCGCTAGGATTTGATAGCCAGCTCTCTGAGCGGCAAGCAAAGCTGGATTAGCGATTAATCTCAAATCTTTTCTAAACCAGACTATGCAGACCTTAGACACCTCATAGGAGTCTAGCATCGATTACATTAAGTATTGCACAATGGATTACTTCGCTGCGCTCGCAATGACATGCCAGAACAGTATAATTAACTTATGCCTTACTTAGGAATCACAGAGAAAGACAGAACCGAGATGCTTAGTAGCCTTGGCTTCAGTAGCAGCGATGAATTATTCGTTGATATACCAGAGAATTTACTGCTAGCACGCAAATTAAATTTAGAGGCTGGCTACAGCGAAAGAGACCTCGAGAGATATTTCGATAAACTTGCATCGCTTAATCACGTAAATAAATATGATTTTAAAGGTGCAGGAGCATACCGCCACCATGTCCCAGCTCTAGTAAGAGCGATTACCAATCGTGGTGAGTTTCTTACCGCCTACACTCCTTATCAAGCCGAAGTAAGTCAAGGCACTCTTGAAGCAGTTTATAGATTCCAGACTTACATCGCTGAGCTTACAGGCATGGATGTTTGCAACGCCTCGATGTACGACGGCGCGACAGCGCTCGCTGAAGCACTGACCATGGCTCATCGCAGCGACAAACGCAGACCTATTTATATCTCTAATAAAATCCACCCCGAGTATATTACTGTTGCCAAGCACTATCTAGAAGCTCTTGGACTTGAACTGAAAACTTTCAATGGTCTTGATGAAGTGCCCGAGACTGCTATTGTCGCCTTGCAGAACCCGGATTTCTCTGGCGAAAGATTAGATTCAGCACCGTTAATTGCAAGTAAAATTGCAGCTAAAAATTTATTTCTAGTTTATCTAGCGGTAGAGCCGCTGGCTTTGGTGATGGGACCTAAACCTAGCGAGTTCGGTGCACGCATCGCTGCAGGTTCAGCCCAATCCTTTGGCAATCCAGTACACTATGGCGGAGCTCAAGTTGGTTTCGTCGCTTGCGCTGAAGCCTATATACGCCAAATGCCAGGACGCATAGTTGGTAAAACCACTGACAGAGAGGGGCGCGAGGGTTATGTGCTTACCTTCCAAGCTCGCGAGCAGCATATCAAACGTGAGCGCGCTAGCTCCAATATCTGCACCAACCAGTCAGTGCACGCTCTAGCCGTTGCTATCTATCTCTGCCAAATGGGTGCAGTCGGACTCAAAGAACTAGCACGTGATATTTGGACCAAAACTGAAGCGCTCAGGTCTGCCATCACCGTATTTCCTGAGATTAAAGTTCTATCTAAAAACGTCTTTAATGAATTTACTATAGAGACTGCGGAGCCTGATTTGCAGAAATATTTTGCTGAGATTGGCGTCTGTCATTGCGAGCGAAGCGAAGCAATCCACGACTCCAATCCCAATGGATCGCCACGCCGCTTCGCGGCTCGCGATGACGGAGCGATGTCATTGCGAGGAACCGAAGGCAACGAAACAATCCAGCAGTACATACTAACTGTCTCTGAGCTGCATCAGCTAAGCGACTTAAACCAAGTCCTAGAGAAGATTTCAGAGATACTAAGTGCTGGCGGCGCCAATCTACCAACGCCGCATATCACTGAGCAGAACATCTCAGAGCTTAATGCTAAGTTCGAAACAGCAGAGATCAATATTGAAGACCAAAGCGAACTTGCTGTATGTAGGTTATTTACTAAACTTTCGCAGAAGAACTTCTCTATAGATACTAATTTCTATCCGCTGGGCTCTTGCACCATGAAATACAATCCCAAAATCAATGATTGTATAGCGAGCGCGCCAGCTTGGACTGAATTGCATCCTTATACTCAAGATGCTGATGCTCAAGGTGCTCTAGCTGTATATAAAGAACTAGGTAAATCACTTTGTGAAATTACCGGCATGCACCAGTTCAGCCTCATGCCTTCTGCTGGCGCCCACGGTGAACTAGCTGCGCTATTAATGGCGAAAAAATATTTTGCAGACCTTAAGCAAGGACGAGACATAGTCCTAGTACCCGATTCAGCGCACGGCACCAATCCAGCGAGTGCTACCATGGCGGGCTTCGAGACTATTACCATTAAGTCTCTTGCTGATGGTGACGTTGATCTTAATCACTTGCAAGAAATAGTAAGCAAGCATGCTGAGCGCATCGCGGTGTTTATGCTGACTAACCCCAGCACCCTAGGTCTCTTCGTACGCAATATCACTGAAGTAGTTAGCATAATTCATAAAACTGGCGGACTTATGTATTACGATGGTGCGAACCTCAATGCTATCGCTGGAGTTGTAAGACCTGGTGATATGGGTTTTGATTTATTGCATCTTAATTTGCATAAGACTTTCTCGACACCTCATGGCGGCGGCGGACCTGGAGCCGGACCAGTAGGCGCAGCCAAACATTTAGCTGCTTACCTGCCTGGAAAGCAAGTTAAACAAGATGAATATGGCAAGCTCTATTGGGCTGCAGAACTGGATTCCAGCATAGGAAGAATTAGAGCCTTCCACGGTAATTTCAATGTACTAGTAAGAGCACTTGCGTATATCAAACGCAACGGCGCTGAGGGTATTAAACGCATAGCTGAAACAGCAACGCTTAATGCTAACTATATTCAGCAGCGTATCAGAGCCAGCGCAATACTAGCCGATAACAATTTACTAATTCCCTACTTCAATCGCACTTGCAAACATGAATTCATTATCAGCGCTTCGCGCATGAAAGAAGTTTATGGTATTAGCGCTCTTGATATAGCCAAGCGACTACTAGATCATGGCATCCACGCGCCGACTATCTATTTCCCGATTACAGTGCCTGAGTGCATTATGATAGAGCCGACCGAGACTGAGAACATGGAGGCCTTAGATTCACTCGTAACAGCACTTGAGGCTATCATCAGCGAAGCTAAGACTGAAGAAGGTAGAGCGCTAATCAAATCAGCACCTAATTCTACTGAGCTTGCTCGTTTCGATGAGGTGAAAGCTGTGCGCAATCCACTGCTAACTGCAGCTATGGAAAGACGACTAGGTTGCGGAACTTCAGCTTGCAGCTAACTTAGCAAGCAGCTCTTCGTAATCGTCTTTATCAAGAGTATCTAAGTCGCCAATATCTATCTTGATTTTAGCTGGCTCTATCTCTACTATCCAAGTATCGCCGTCAATATTCTCCGGACTACTAGTCGCTTCTGGATTGGTTCCTACGATCTTGGCTTCAAACGGAGCATAAACGTCGCCGACAGCTTTAACCGATTCTAGAATCGCCAGCGAATCACCTTCGGCAATTTCTTCGCCCTCAGCCTTGGGCTCAACGAAAACTATATCGCCGAGCTGATCGCAAGCGTACTGACTAACGCCCATGCGAAAGTTACCGTTTGCTGTTGTTTGAATCCACTCGTGTGTCTTAAAATATTGCCTCATGTTATGTCCTGTATCTCTAATGTCCTTATGTTTCTATAAAACCATGGCTCTGAAACTTTCACGCTATGGTTTCGGTCGCGAATTTTGACTATTAATTCAGTTCCGCAACTAGCTTCCTTATAATACGGTTCGCGTAGATAAGCAAGTGCTATCCCCCGCTCTAGCTTGGCTGAATAATTGCCGCTAGTTATAATACCAATAGAATTGCCTTTTTGGTCAAAAACTTCAAGCCCTTCTCTAGGAAATATTTTTTGCCCCTTGGGGAAGCCCAAACCCACAAGTTTCTTGGTTTTGCGGCTGGCTCCAGCCCTACCTATATAGTCTTGGGGATTTTTAACTGTCCACTCCAGCCCGGCTTCATAGGGACTAGTGTCCTGACTAATATCGTGTCCATGCAAGCAATAACCCGCTTCAAGCCTCAAGAGGTCACGAGCACCAAGACCGCAAGGCTCAGCCCCATGCTCGTCTATAAGGCGTTGCCAGATTTGCATAAGTAGCTTCGGTGCGCCGTAAAGCTCCCAGCCACGCTCGCCGGTGTAGCCGGTAGCGGAAATCATTAAGACGTCATTGCGAGGAGCGACGACTTCATCATTGCGAGCCCGCAGGGCGAAGCAATCCATATCTATAGTAGTATGCGAAAAATATTTAAGCTCAGCATTAAATCCAGTAACGGCTTTAAGCGCCGCTTCTGCTGCTGGACCTTGAACTGCAATTTGTCCTATAGTTGCAGTGACATCGATAATCGTTACATCGTAGTTAGGTGATTGCTGAGCGTACCACTTAGAGACCGTGTCGTGGTTACCGGCGTTATTAACGACGAAATAATTATCCTCAGCTACTTTATATATAATTAGGTCATCAATAATGCCGCCTTCTGGATTCAATAAAGTAGTATAGTGCGCCCTACCAATTTGCAGCGCCTCAATATTATTAGCAGTAAGATGCGCAAGAAACTTGGTTGCGTCTTTGCCGCGAATTTCTTGCCTGCCCATATGACTCACATCGAAGAGTCCAAGTTTAGTGCGCACCGCTTCATACTCAGACATTATGCTCCTAAAAAAAGTTGCCATATTCCAGCCAGCAAAACTTGTAATTTTGGCGCCGTGCTTAGCGTTGAAGCCTGCGCTGATGGGAAGCTTGGTGGCGGCGGTGGAGTGCATGGGGTTTATTGTAGCCCAAACAACTCCCCAATAGTCGGATGCGGAAATATCCAGGACTTCAGATCTTCAATAGTAGAACCGGTGTTGATAATAGGCACAGCTATAGAGACGAGATCACTGGCACCGTGACCAAGTATATGCACACCAAGAATTTTACCCGAGCTGCGTTCTATTACCATCTTAGTGAAGCCGCGCTCCTTGCCTTCAATACGCGCTTTGCCGCTCAGAGTCCAAGGGATAATAATATTATCCACTTCACCAAATAATTGCTTAGCTTGCTCTTCAGTGTAGCCGAGCATGGCGACTTCAGGCTTAGTAAATATTACTTGCGGAACTAGGTGACGCTCAATCATCATCGCATCGCTTAGATGATGCACTCGTGGTGGAGAGCGCAGAAACGAGCCATCGGGCTCGTTTCTGCTATCCTTCGCAATGACACGTGCAAGCATCTTCGCTTCAGCGTAAGCATAATGCGCTAGTGCCATCTTAGAACTAACGTCACCAAGAGTATCTAGCCCGCTTATGTAACCCTGCGGATATACCGGTTCGCGTCCTATAGCTACTATTATTTCTTCGCCCTCGCTTAACTTAAGAGATTTTAGATCGCTGACACCAAGATTAATTTCGATTTTTTGTTTGCGCAATTCTTCAAGCAGTTTAGTATGAATAAACCCATCGAGGAAGCCAAGCATAGTAGGCATCGCTTCCACTATACGCACTTTAATACCAAGGCTCGCTAACATAGAAGCGAGTTCAGTGCCTATATAGCCGCCGCCTATCATAGTGTAGGCAGGAGCAAGACCTTTACTAAGGTTTTCTGGTGAGAAAAAACTATCAGTATCATGCAGCACAGCTGCTGCTGGAAGCAGCTCAGAGTTTAGCTTGCGCGGCTTAGAGCCGGTGGCTACTATTATGCGCGAGGATTCTATAGTCTGGGATTCTGCAGCAACAACGTTTACATGGTTAAGATCTACAATCTTCGCTTCCCCCATCAGCACTTCGATATTCGCCACTTTAAGCTCAGCAGCTATGCCGCGCTCCAGTAGAGTTTGGTTCTTGGACAATAGTCGCGGATATTCTTCGAAAGTTTTGATTGAGTGTAATTGTTTACTTGGTATGCAGCCTCTATGCAAGCAAGTGCCGCCAAGCTTGAATTTCTCTATTAGAATAATTTCTTGCTCAGACAGATGGCTGCGCAATTCTAGCGCTAGTTTGTAGCCAGCAGGTCCGCCACCGATAATTACTATAGGTTTATTCTTGACCGCCATCTATATTAGTCACTAGCTTATTCAGCTCAGCAGTGATTCTAGCAAGATCGAACTCTTCAGCTCTAAGATCAGCTAAGACCAGCTCTGGCTCCAACTCAGCAATGCCAATACGATTAAGCTGTATGCTGCCCTGCTGTATATAGGCTCTTGTGCCCATAGCTTGAGCGGCGCCGATAAATTTAGCAAAAACGTGACGTCGGTCACGTTTTTGTGCTGCCGTGGATGAGTGCACAATGGATTGCTTTGTCGCTTCGCTCCTCGCAATAACACCTTCCCCAACCACCGTACTAGCAAAACATTTCAGTTCAGCAATATTACCGCGAAAGCTCTGACTAGTATCTATAAGCCCCTGCTCAAAAAATTCTTGCAGCTCAGAAATATGACGCAAAGCACTAAATACATAGCGGTTCACCTTGCAAAAGGAACTACGTAAATCTCCACCGAAATCCTTATCATTCTGTGCAGCAATAAAGCTATAACAAATATCACCACCATGCAAGACTAGCCTACCACCACTAGGGCGCGCTACCAGTGGCAATCCCAGACGCTCAGAGAGAGCAAGCAGCTCAGCATGACGCAAAGGGTTTGCGATTTGTAATTTACCAGCGCTAAGACTAAGACAAGGCCAAGTGTAGAAATATAATAAGGCGCGGGGATTGAGACCCTCAGCAAGTTTGGCTTCGTAGGCGGCCAAGTTTACACGATCTCGCTCCATTGGGCTGTCATCGTCATCCTGAGCGCGAAGCGCGAAGGATCCCTCAGGCGGCGACACAGGGATCCTTCGCTTCGCTCAGGAGAGCAGAAAGGTGACTTACGTCACGTTTCTGCGCTTTAGACATGAGTGCAGAATCCCCGCTGTGCGATTTCACACCAACTCCCTCTCAGCAAGTTCCTGCTCCGCCAGACTATCTGCCATATAACTACTGCGAGTAAGCGGCGAAGCTTGTATCCACAATCCTATCTTGCGTGCGTGTTCTATATAGTAGTCATAAGTTTCTGGTTCTACGTACTCAACCACCGGAAGATATTTACCGGGTGCTTGCAGATACTGACCGACAGTGACATAACGCACACCAGCAGCGTGAAGATCAGCGAACAATTCAAGCATCTCTTCGCGAGTCTCGCCAAGTCCGACCATAATCCCACTCTTTAGTTTCAAGTCCGATGGCGCAAAATATCTAAACAGCTCTAGTGCTTTATCATAGCTAAAGCCCGGACGCACATAGGGGTAGCGCGAGCGCACAGTCTGAATATCAAAGCAAAGCATATCAGGCTGAGCGGCAATAATCTGATCAAAAGAACTATGCTGATTAGCAAAATCAGGAATTAATAGTTCCAAACGCACATCAGCTCTATGCTGACGCAAATACTCTAGTACACGGCGGAACTGACTAGCCCCGCCATCTTCAAGGTCATCACGAGTCGGTGAAGTGATAACCACGTAGCTAGCACCCATATAATTAACCATGTCAAGCATCTTGCGCGGCTCATCAGGATCCAGAGGCGCAGGCGTATCACGGCCCACCGCACAAAAAGTGCAAGCCCTAGTACACTGCGAACCAAGTATCATTACCGTAACTATGCCGCGTGAAATACACTCTCCACGATTAGGACACTTAGCTTCTTCACATACGGTAGTCATGCCATTAAGTGGCATTTTTTTGATTAATTCATTGAATAAATATTTAGGTTTATGGTTCCTAAGCCATTTAGGCAACTTAGGTAAATTTTCTTCAGGAATTTTAAATGGGTTATCGCCCATATTCAGCACTAATACTAGCATCTAGCATGATAAAATCACTATTGATGGCTAGATGGCGCCTCGATATATCTTCAACAATCACAGATGCTAGAGCGAAAGTAACTCTAAACAAATTAAGCCAGCTTGAACTGTCTAATGAAATCTCCAAGTTACATATTCTTGATACCTATACTATAGATGCTGCTACTGTTGACACCGAAGCAGTCAAATCCGTTTCAGCACTGTTCTGCAATAATCTAACCCAAAAATATTCACTCAAACAATCCTTATTGGCACTTGGTGATATCCAAGAACTTACTGAAGATTTTGAGTTTAATTGGCTAATAGAGATCGGTTACTTGCCCGGTGTCACCGACAATATCGGCAACACTGCCCAACTGACCATAGAAGATTTCCTTAAGACCAAGTTCAGTTCAGGCGAAAAAGTTTACAGCTCACAAGTATTCTTGCTACTTGGCGATCTTAATAAGCAAGACATCAAGATGATTAGCATGGCTTTGCACAACCCTCTTATCCAGAGAGCTACGACACTAAGCCGCGAAGAATTGTTTAAGGGTAAGGGACTAGCCCTGCATATACCTAGCGTCAATCTCAATTCTGGCGATATCTACACCGAAGTGGATCTTAATATTAGCGACGAAGCGCTTACAGAACTTGGACGCGAAGGCATCAATAAGCGCGGACCACTAGCGCTAGATCTGGACTATATGAAAGCTATCCAAGCTTATTTCAGCAAGCTTGGACGCAAACCTACAGATCTAGAACTTGAATCTATTGCCCAAACTTGGTCTGAGCATTGCAAACACACTATCTTCGCTGACCCTATTGATGAGCTCTCGGGCGGTCTTTACAAGACTTACATCAAAGGTGCTACCAATGAAATTCGCAAAGCTCAAGGGGCTGATGATTTTTGCGTATCGGTGTTTTCTGACAACGCTGGGTTAATTAGTTTTGATGATAAATATTTAGTGAGCCATAAAGTCGAGACTCATAATAGTCCTAGTGCACTCGATCCCTTCGGCGGTGCTATCACCGGTATAGTTGGTGTGAACCGCGATGCTATTGGTTGCGGACTTGGCGCCAAACCTATTGCCAACACTTATGGTTTTTGTTTTGCTGATCCTGCTGATGAGGAGCCACTCTATAGAGATGCTGATCTTAGCGAGAAGATGCTTAGCCCCAGACGTATCCTAGAAGGTGTGGTGCATGGCGTGAATGTTGGTGGTAATTGTTCTGGCATACCGACCGTGCATGGTTTTAGTTATTTTCACCCGCGTTATAAAGGTAAACCTTTAGTTTTTGTTGGCACTATGGGTTTATTACCTAAGCAACTTAGTGGCGATAGACCTTCCTACCTGAAGCGTGCTTGCCCAGAGGATCTCATCGTCATGGTCGGCGGCAGAGTTGGGCAAGATGGTATTCACGGTGCAACCTTCTCATCAGTTGAGATGGATTCAAGCAGTCCTGCTACAGCAGTGCAGATCGGTGACCCTATCACCCAGAAAAAATTCTCTGACGCCATCGTCAAAGAAGCTCGCGACTTAGGACTATATAGTAGTATCACCGATAATGGTGCGGGCGGTCTTAGCTGCTCAGTTGCTGAGATGGCAAGAGAAGCTGGTGGCTGCTATGTTGATCTTAATAAGGTACCACTCAAATACCCGGGGCTAAGCGCTTGGAAGATTTGGATATCTGAGTCACAGGAACGCATGACACTTGCCGTGCCAGCAGATAAATGGCAAGCCTTCACAGAATTAATGACCAGACGCGGAGTCGAAGCTACAGTGATCGGCAAATTCACCAACAGTGGTAAATGCGAAGTGATGTATAAGCTAGAGCAAGATGGTAAATCACACGAGCTAAAACTAATGGACATAGAGCTTGAGTTTTTGCATAATGGCTTGCCCGCTAAACAGCTTAAAACCCAAGCTCCAACGGTGATCAAAGCCAGTAGCAACGAAACCGAACTTAGAGAAAAACTACTTGAAGAAGTATTTAATGGTGACTATGGTCATAGCATCTTAGATATGCTCTCAAGACTTAATCTGTCTTCCATAGAATTCATCTCTGAGCAGTATGATCATGAGGTGCAAGCCAGTTCAGTAATTAAACCCCTGCAAGGTAGAGGCAGAGTTAATGCTGATCACTCAGTAATTAAACCCGTGCTCAATTCCAATAAAGCACTATTAGCTACTAGCGCTCTCTATCCTAGTTACACCGAGATTAACGCTTATGATATGGCAGCTTCTTGCATAGATAGTTGCCTGCGTTCTGCTCTTGCTGGCGGCGCTTCACTGAAGCATCTTGCTCTATTAGATAATTTTTGTTGGTGCAGTTCTAACGAGCCCGAGCGCCTCTACCAGCTGAAGCAAGCCGCCCAAGCTTGCTACGACTACGCTATAGCCTATGGCACTCCGTATATTTCAGGCAAAGATAGTATGTTCAATGATTTCCGTGGTTACAACGCTGATGGCGAGCCGCTGAAGATTTCAGCTCCACCGACACTATTGATTTCAGCGATTGCTGTTCTAGATCACTACAACCTCTCTAGTTCTATAGATTTCAAAATCCCCGGCGACAAGATCTATATACTAGGCACTACTGATGACGAGCTAGGTGGTTCTGAGTTTTATAGTTTGCTTAATGAAGCCAATTCAGACTCTGAGACTTTTATTAGAGGTAACTGCCCGCAAGTGGATGCTGCGACTAATCTTAAGCACTATAAGTTTTTTGAAGAAGCGAACCGAGCAGGTTTTATCGCTTCAGCTATCAGTCTTAGCCATGGCGGGCTTGCTGTAGCTCTAGCTAAATCTGCCATCGCAGCTAATTTAGGCTGCCAGATTAGCTTAGATAATTTACCTGCTAACACCTCCTCATTAGCTTCACTACTCTATTCTGAGAGCCAAGGCAGAATATTATTCACGGTGCCCGAGAATAGAATCAATGACTTCGAGAAACAATTAAACACTGTTCAATTATCTATCAAGCCAATAGGTCAAGTGCGTGATGACGAGCACCTTGTCATCAAATTCGCAGGCGCCGAACTAGCTAATCTCAATCTAGATCACCTGAGCAGCAATTACAAAGAAAGGTTTGCCAATTTCTAATGTCTAAACCCCTAGTACCAGTTCTAATTCTCTCAGGTCTTGGCATTAACTGCGAAGAAGAAACCAAATACGCCTTCGAACTAGCTGGCGCCAAGGCTGACATTATTCACATCAACGATCTTATCCAAGACAAATCAAGATTATTTGACTATAAGATACTTGCTTTCCCCGGAGGCTTCTCCTTCGGTGATGACACTGGTTCTGGTAGAGCCTTAGCTAATCTGATTCGCAATCACTTGCTAAGTGAGATTAATGATTTTATACGTGGCGATAAGCTTATCATCGGCATCTGTAATGGCTTTCAAGTCTTGTGCAATTTAGGCTTATTACCTGGTGCTTTGGTACATAATGATGGTGCGAGATTTTTAGATAGATGGGTAGATCTTAAAATTCAAGGCAATAGTCCTTGGCTTAATGGCATCAACTCTATTTCTCTGCCTATTGCTCACGGTGAAGGTAAGTACTATGCCGACGCTCAGACTGTTACTACCCTTAATGCCGAGATAGAAGAGAATCACAATAAACGCTCTCTACTTAAATATAATGAAGGCGAGATTTATAAACGCGAGTTGCAAGCAGTCAACCCCAATGGCTCCATTAGCGATATAGCGGGCCTCACTAGTGCTGACGGTAAAATATTAGGCCTAATGCCTCATCCCGAACGGGCTATATTTTTCCACCACCTGCCGCATTGGACTAGTCTGCGCGAAGACTATAGGCGCCGCGGCGAAGAAATGCCCGAATATGGTCCTGGGCTTGCGATTTTCAAGAACGCTGTAAAATATTTAGAGAGGGAGCTCACGCTTAATGCTTAATGAAAAATGCGGGGTATTTGGAATTTTTGGCGAAGGACTTGATGTCAGCCGCCTAAGTTTCTATGGGTTATTCTCAATTCAACACCGCGGCCAAGAAGCCACAGGTATAGCAGTGGCTGATGGCTATGGTATCGCTCATCACAAAGGCCAAGGTCTGGTTACACAGGTATATTCCGAGGATAATATCTCACAACTCAAAGGACATATCGGCATAGGACAGAATCTCTACTCGACTTGCAAAGTTTCTAATCGCAACCATATACAACCTGTAATCGTAAAGAACGGCTTATTAGCTCTCGCCCACAATGGAAATCTTCCTAGCATTAAGGCGCTGCAAGTATTTCTCTCCGAGCGCGGCGTGGATACTAGCGACCATAATGACTCTGAACTTATGGCTGAAGCCATTGCTTACTATATGAGACAAGGCAAAAAACTTCCAGAAGCAGTAGAAGCCGCCTATCCACTATTTACGGGTGCTTTCTCTATTCTAGTGATGGACAAGAACACATTAGTAGCAGCCCGCGACGCTTATGGTATTAGACCACTAGCTATGGCGCGCATAAATAATAGTAGCGGCGCACATGGAGTAGTGTTCTCTTCTGAAACCTGCTCCTTCCATACTATCGGCGCTGAGTTCCTGCGCGAAGTAGCTCCGGGTGAAATGGTGGTTATCGATGAAGATGGTGAGCGCAACGTACAGATAGAAGCTAGTAAACCTCGCTTGGATATTTTTGAGTTCGTTTATTTCTCAAGACCAGATAGCGTGCTACTTGGCGAGTCTGTTTATGAAGTGCGCAAACGCTCAGGAGCCGAGCTTGCCCGCGAGTATCCGCTCAATATAGATATAGTTATCCCGGTTCCAGACACAGCAGTACCAGCTGCAATCGGCTATGCAAGCGCGCTTGGAGTGCCGATGGAAATGGCTCTTACTAAGAACCGTTATATACATAGGACTTTTATCCAACCAGACCAACATCTAAGACAGCTTGGTGTAAAACTGAAACTTACTCCGCTCTATGAAGTGATTAAGGGTAAGCGTGTTGCTTTAATTGATGATTCTATTGTGCGCGGCACCACCTCTCAGCAAATTGTGCGCACTCTATTTGACGCTGGTGCTATTGAAGTGCATTTCTTAGTTAGCTCTCCGCCAGTTAAATTCCCGGATTTCTACGGCATCGACACTCCTGTGCAGCGTGATTTAATCGGTGCTACTAAATCAGAAAAAGAAATTGAAGAGTATATCGGCGCTACCTCTCTTCACTATCTGAGCTTGGATGGTTTAATTCGAGCAACCGGACTTAGTGCTGGTGATTTCTGTACTTCTTGCTTCACCGGCGAGTATCCTCTTGATATACAGGAGCGGGCTAAGGAAGTTTGTTTTGACCTATCCAGGACTGCATAAACTAGCAATATTATTCTCTGGCGGCGCTTCTACGGCTCTATCTGTAGTAGAAGCCAAACTGCCTAATATAAAAATAGTCTTGGCGGTAGCGAGTAATGATAAAGCTGCTGGCATAGAGAAGCTTAGAGCGCTTGGTATTAATACTATAGTCCTGAGTCCTAAGCAGCTCGGTGAAAGCTTTAGCAGCGAACTACTAAAAGCACTAGAAACTAATCACATTGATACCATCGCTCAGTTAGGTTGGCTAGCTAGGACGCCAACTGAAGTGATTAATAAATATAAGGGACGAATACTCAACCAACACCCAGGTCCGCTTGACCCTGAGCACGTTAATAATGATTTCGGCGGACAAGGGATGTACGGCAGTCGTGTGCACGCTGCAAGGTTACACTTCGCGAAGCATACTGGCGTGCACAATGCTTGGACTGAAGCTACGGTGCATCAAGTAACAAAGAACTACGATGAAGGTGAAGTGCTAGGCAGGCTTAGGGTAGATATCCCCGAGCAAATCTTAAAAGCGGATATTAGTAGTCCAAGTAAACTAAAAGAGCAAGCACAAAATCTACAAAACATAGTAATAGCTTATGAGCACAAGCTGGTGATAGAAACTCTAGCTAAGCTTGCGGCTGGTTCATTAACGACTCTTAAACGCGGCGAAGCGCTAATTAGCACTGAAGAATTAACTCAGCTGGAACACAGCAAGCAAGCGGCTATTGAAGCTTATCAAATACAATCCCAGTCGTCCTGTATAATTAATCACCGTGCATAAGATTCTCTTAATCGGCAGCGGCGGTCGCGAACATGCTCTAGCATGGAAGCTAGCTCAGTCAGCACGAGTAGCCAAGATCTATGTAGCACCGGGTAATGGTGGCACAGCAACTCTTGCTAAAACCGAAAACCTAAATATTAAAACAACAGACTTCGCGCAACTTATAGATTTCGCTCGCAGCAATGATATCTACATGACAGTAGTGGGTCCTGATGATCCTCTAGCACTCGGCATAGTTGATGAGTTCATGACTGCAGGTCTAAGAATCTGGGGACCGACTAAAGCAGCAGCCGAAATTGAAGCCTCAAAAGCGTTCTCCAAGCAGCTTATGCAAGAAGCTGGTATTCCAACAGCAGCATTTAAAATTTTCAAAGCAAGCGAAGCTAGTCAAGCTCTTAACTATATAGATGAAGTCGGCGCACCTATAGTAGTGAAAGCCAGCGGGCTCGCGCTGGGCAAGGGTGCAATAGTCTGCACTACTATAGAAGAAGCGAAGCAAGCAGTTAAAGAAATCGCTATCGACAAGACCTTAGGTACTGCAGGGGATGAACTTGTAATTGAAGAATTTCTTGATGGACCAGAGATTTCTATACATGCCTTCTGTGATGGCATAACTGCTCGTATATTACCAAGCTCTCAAGACCACAAAGCTATTGGTGAAGGTGATACTGGGCCTAACACCGGCGGCATGGGTACTATAGCGCCGCTGCCTTGGGTGGACGCGAAGTTAATCACTAAGATAGAAACAGAAATATTAGAACCGACACTAAGAGCTATGAAGCAAGCTGGAAGAGAGTTTCGCGGACTGCTCTATCCCGGTCTTAAACTAAGCTCTAAAGGTATTAAGGTGCTTGAATATAATGCACGCTTCGGTGACCCTGAGACTCAAAGTTATATGCGACTACTTGAAACTGATCTTCTGGATATTTTCGATGCTTGCATAGACGGCAGCCTCGCTAATCTTGATATCAAGTGGTCAGCTAATTCAGCAGCGACAGTTGTGCTCGCTAGTGCCGGTTATCCAGGTAGTTATGAAAAAGGCAAGAGGATAACTGGCATAGATAAAGCAGAAGCTGACTCGGATATAGTTGTGTTTCAAGCAGGCACTAAAATCCAAGACAAGGACTTAGTTAGCAATGGCGGCAGAGTCCTTGGCGTAACTGCTATAGGCAGAGATCTAGCCAAAGCCTTAAGCAAAGCCTATCAAGCCTGCGATTTGATTGAGTTTGAGGGCAAGACCTTGCGCCGGGATATTGGTGCTAAAGCCTTGGCAATTTTACAGTAGTACCCCAAAAAGCCAAGGCTTTTTTACAGATATACCAAAATTAGACAGATCAAGTAAATAAGTATCACAAATGCTATAATCAGCCTCTGTTATGGCGCAAGTACTAATAGTTATGGGTTCTGACAGCGATCTTAAGATCATGTCTGAAGCCGCTAAAGTCCTTAAGGAATTTGGTATCGAATCTGAAATCACCGTAGCCTCAGCCCATAGGGCCCCTGAGCGCGCGCACAACCTTGCGACCAATGCAGCAAGAAGAGGTATTAGAGTTATTATCGCCGGCGCCGGAGTCGCTGCTCACTTAGCTGGGGTGCTAGCTGCATCATCTGCTTTGCCTGTAATCGGCGTACCGATAGCATCTGGTCCACTGCAAGGACAAGATGCACTCTTAGCTACAGTGCAGATGCCACCAGGGATTCCAGTTGCAACTGTCGCTATCAATGGCGCTAAGAACGCTGGCATACTAGCCGCGCAGATTATCGGCTCTAACGACGCTGAGATCCAAAAGAAAATTCTTGACTACAAAACAGAAATGAAAAACGTAGTCGAACAGAAAGCTTCAAGACTTGAAGAAATTGGTTACGAAAACTATTTAAAAGGACAAGTTAATGTCTAGAGCAAGTTACGCTCAATCTGGTGTTGATATAGAAGCTGGCACTCGCACAGTTGATTTGATTAAAGCCAAAGTCAATGCTACTCACTCATCTGCTGTCTTGAATAAAATCGGCGCCTTCGCTTCACTCTATGACATCAAAACTATCGGTGCAGCTTACGATCACCCATTACTAGTGCAAAGCATAGACGGGGTCGGCACTAAACTGATAGTCGCTGAGATGGTAGAGAGTTTCTACAGCGTAGGGCAAGATATAGTAAATCATTCTTGCAACGACATTGTTGTGCTTGGCGCTAAGCCCCTCACCTTCTTAGATTACATAGCTAATGAAAAACTTAACCCTGAGCATGTCGCTGAGATGGTTAGTGGTATGGCTGATGCTTGCTCTGAAGTTGGTCTTAGTCTAGTGGGCGGCGAAACCGCTGAGATGCCCGGTACTTATATCAGCGGCAAACATGATATCGCTGGTTGTATTACTGGCATAGTCGAGAAATCTAAAGTTATAACTGGTGAACATATTAAACCCGGTGATATTGCTTTCGGACTCGCTTCTAACGGTTTGCATACTAATGGTTTCTCACTAGCACGCAAGGTACTATTCGATGTCGCTAAATTAAGCGCCGGATCAATAATCCCAGAACTTAATGCTGGACTCACGGAGAGCAGCAAAACCTTAGCTGATCATCTATTAGCTGTGCATGTTAACTACACTAAACCTATACATAAGCTAATCGATTCTGGCGTACAGATTGCTGGTCTATCGCATATTACCGGTGGTGGTTTTATCGATAATATTCCTAGAGTTCTTCCGAGCGGCGTAGATATAGAAATCAAAGTCGGCTCTTGGGAAGTTCTGCCCATCTTCAAACTTATTCAAGAAT
>JAYVUR010000102.1:0-8811 GCA_043787715.1 Candidatus Melainabacteria bacterium | reverse complement strand
GGTCATTAGTAGATGGAGTGAAAGCTTATAGTGGTATGAGAAAAGATGCTGCTAATGAATCTAAAAATTATAAGCGTTTTGATCAATCTGAATTGAGTTATGGTAAGGCTGCGGCTCGATTAGATTCCATGCAGACTGAATATAACTATTACTAAGTCTTGCAATCGATGAGCCATATTGGGTGATCTCGCTCAGTTATGTTCGCACAGTCTCAGAATGCTCAGTCGTTTCGCTCGTGACGCAAAGCTCGCTCGGCAGCAGCAGGCGGCATTCCGCTTCGCGGAACGCTCGTTGCTGCTGTGCTCACTGACGTTCGCCCTTCTCGAGCTTTAGCTACGAGCTTACTTCTTCGCTTGCTTCGACCAGTGCTCACATAAAATTCGCTACGACCACCCAAATGGCTCACTGATAAGCAAGACCAAGTATTGATATAATGATTGCTTGTATTCATGAGCGAAAAAATTAAAATCGGAATAGTAGGCTTAGGTTTAATCGGCGGTTCTATCGAGAAGCGTCTTAAGCAGAACTTAGAGAAGTATGAACTCTACGTAGTCAGCCAAAGCCAAGACCAAGGTTTAGATGCTAGCGGCAAGCGCCGTGAACTGAGTGATCTTGCTGGTGTAGATATTTTATTTCTCTGCGCGAGTCAATCTGAGATAGTCAAGCAACTACAAGAGATCGCGCTTATAATCCTCAGATCTAGCGATGAAGGCAAGCTGCCAGAAGATAAGCGTGCCTTCGCGCATACTATTATTACTGATGTTGCTAGCACTAAGGAGCAGATTTCAGCGGTGGCTGCTGAACTAGGTTTAAGTAATTTTGTTGGCGGACATCCTATGGCGGGCACTGAGCATAAGGGTTACGCAGCCAGCAGTCCAGATTTGTTCCAGGGCTGCACTTGGGTGCTTAGTGAATCTAGTGAACGTACTGAATTATTGGAGCAAGTAATTAAGCGTGATCTTGCTGCTGCTAATCTAGTGCTGCTTGATCCGGCGACTCATGACAAGTGTGCAGCGACTATTAGTCATCTGCCTCTAGTCTTAAGTCTTGGTTTGGCTAATCTAGTTCGCCAGAATCCAAATGCTAAATCTATGATAGGACCGGGCTTTACTGGTATGACTAGGCTAGCCAAAGGCAATGAGCAATTGGGTCTTGAGATTATCAAAGCTAATCGCAGAAATATAAAAGAACTCTGGACTAATTACAAACAAGAAATAGATAGCTTACTTGCTATTTCGCAAGATAGTTTAGCTGAAGAGATGGGGGCGATCAAGGAAGCGCTGGCGGCACAATAATGTTTATAGACAAGGCTAAAATCAAGGTCGCTAGTGGGCGCGGTGGTAATGGGGCGATGACTTTTTTGCGCGAGAAATTTGTTGCGCATGGTGGACCTGATGGTGGTAATGGCGGACGCGGTGGTAGTGTTTATTTCGAAGCGACTAAGGACATGTCGACACTGCTTGACTTCCAGTACAAAGCTATTTTCGAGGCTACTGCTGGTGAGCGTGGAGCTCGTTGTAATTGCTACGGACATAGTGGCAAAGATATTACAGTCAAAGTCCCTTGCGGCACTATAGTGCGCGATCCAGTCGCTGGGCTGACTATAGCTGATCTGGTCAATGAAGGTGATAAGGTCTTGGTCGCTAGTGGCGGGCGTGGTGGACGCGGTAATGCTAAATTTAAGTCTAACAAAAATAGGGTGCCTAATTTCGCTGAGCCCGGTGAACCGGGTATAGAACGCGAGCTTGAGCTTGAACTTAAGATGATCGCTGATGTCGGGATCATTGGTTTTCCTAATGCTGGTAAATCTACTCTTATTAGTCGTATCAGTGCTGCTAAACCTAAAATTGCAGATTATGCCTTCACCACTATTAGTCCTAATCTTGGTGTGGTGAAGCAGCCTTCAGGTGATGCTTTCGTGGTTGCTGATATTCCCGGCTTGATTGAAGGTGCTAGTACTGGTGTTGGGCTGGGCTTCGATTTCTTAAGGCACATAGAGCGTTGTCGGCTCTTAGTGCATCTGGTAGATGTCTGGGGCTTAATGGGCTCGAACGTCGTCACTGACCCGAGATTAGATAGTACTAATAAGATAGAAGCATATGGCTTCGAGGATCCAGTGGAGAACTTCAAGAAAATCAATCTTGAACTTGCTAAATACAGCGCTAAACTGGCTGAGCGTCCTCAGGTCTTAGTGCTTAATAAGATGGAAGCGTTCCCGGAAGATGAGCTGCGTAAATTAATAGAGCGTTTCAATAAATTATTCTCAGGAGAGCTAAAAGAATATGGTGTGGTGATTAAACCACTTAAGCTGCTTAGTATCTCTGCTGTTACTGGTGAGGGTCTTGATGAATTTAAGAATAGTCTTAGCCAAATCCTTAAAGACCTACCCAAGGAAATCGAACAGACTGATCTTGATGAGGATATTGTTGCAACTAACCATGATGATAGTATCTTCACTCTCGATAAGGTTTATCAGAAAGGCAAGGAAACCCCAGTCTGGATGCTGAGTTGCGGCAAGCTTGAACGGATTATGCGCATCACTGATTTGCGTAATCTTGAGTCGTTGAATCACTTGTTCAGAGTGGCTACTAGTCTTGGTGTTTTCCATGAGCTTGATGCTATGGGTGCTATGCCGGGTGATCTCATCAATATTGATGGGGTTGAGTTTGAATTGAATGATGTAGTGCTGAAGAATCAGTTGCCTGAAGAAGCTAGTGCTGAAAGTAATTAATCCCCATCGCCTTCTTCACATCTGCTAAAGTCTGTTGCACCACTGCTCTAGCTTCTTCGCTGCCGCGTTTAAGTATCTTAAGTACTTGTGCTGGATCTTTAGCGAACTCGCGCCGGCGTTTGTGGATTTCTGCGAACTCAGCTTCAAGAATCTCGAATAAGAATTTTTTGACTTTCATGTCACCAAGTCCGCCACGCTTGTAGTGATCTTGCATAGCTACTACATAGCTGCGTTTGTCGGTCGGTGCAAAAGCATCTAAATAAGTAAAAACTACATTACCTTCGATTTTACCTGGGTCTTCTACCTTGATATGCTCTGGATCAGTGTACATCTGTCTAACCTTGTTCCAGAGTTCATCGCCCTCGTCTTTAAGGTAGATAGCATTGCCCAATGATTTGCTCATCTTAGCTTTACCATCTGTGCCGATGAGACGAGCATGCTGACTGGGTACTAGCGCTTCACATTCACGCAATACTTCGCACTTGTAAGTTTGGTTGAATTTGCGCGCCAGCATATTAGTGTCTTCTATCATCGGGATTTGATCGGCGCCTACTGGCACCAAGTCCGCACGGAAGGCAAGAATATCAGCAGCTTGACTTACTGGATAAATGAAAAAGCCTGCTGGGATTTGCCCCTCATAACCCTTCTGGCGTATTTCATCCTTCACTGTAGGGTTGCGCTCGATTTGATTCAGCGTGAGCAGATTCAAGAAGTACATGGTCAGCTCAGATATCTCCGGTATGCATGACTGCACGAATATAGTACTAAGACTAGGGTCAATGCCAGCCGCCAAATAATCGATAGCAACATTAAGTAAATTATCACTAACTATTTCAGGAGTCTCAGCGTTATCGGTGAGTGCCTGCATGTCAGCTACAAGAATATATTGTTTATATCTATGCTTGCCGCTGGTCGCATCTTGTTCATTCTGCAAACGCACGCGATTAGCTAGTGAACCTATATAGTGCCCAAGATGCAGGGGACCGGTTGGTCTATCGCCGGTGAGTATTATGCGCTGTTTAAGGGATTTTGCGGCCATCTTATGCAATTCTAACACCGTTATAATAAGTCGCTTCTATTAGTCTATTCAAGCGCTCTCTAGGCAGCTCGAGCAGTTCTTCAAGTATCCATTCTGGTTTTTGTTTTAGATTTAAATCACTAGCATCAAGTACTATATAATCTTGCTCCTTGCGACTAAGTCCTAGTATCTCTGTGTTTTTTAGGCTTGCTCTATAAAGTGCTTTAGTTGCTGTAGCGGTGGAGCGCCCTGCGCGGCGATGTTGGTGAACGAAGCTCTGCATCACATCAAGCATAGACAGATATGGACCAGCACCGATATCACTTGCTAGCCCCCAATCGATTCCTTCATCTTCAGCGCGCTGATAGTCGAAAAGACCAGAACCCAAACCTAGTTCTTCTATTGGCGCATTTGAACTTGGGCAATGCGCGATTTTGCTGCGTGATTTAGCGATACTAGACCAAGCATTATTACTTAGATAGATGCAGTGTCCAAGTATGGTCTTAGGACCCAGTAGCTGAGCGGCTTCTAATAGCTCTATATTGGATTCTTCTGGGTCTTGAGTTTCAGCCAGATGGGTTTGAGTCCAGCAACTAGATTCCTGTACTAGTTTAGTTGCGGCAGCTAAGAACTTGCTGCTTACACTTGGCATAAAACGCGGACTAAAAGCATAGTTCTTATTAAACTTATTAATTAGCTTACGGGTCTTCTCTAGTGATTCGGTTTCAGTCTCGACTAAGTAGTTCGGTTCGCCTCTAGTCATTGACATAGAGCCGGCGATAAAATTGCTTCTTAATCCAATGGGTAGCGCTGCAAAAAAATCTTCAGTACTATGTCCGTGCACGCTGCCATAAGCAGCACCATAGAGAGTGCCTACTTTAATAAGTTGTTCTGCGAATTCTTGGGCTTTAATTAGTGAGAATTGACGATCTGCGAAACTCGCTTCAGTCGGGTAAGTATATTTCTCTAGCCACTGGAAGAGATTAGCCTTAGGGGCCTTGCAGACAGAATCTTGCACCCAGTGAAAATGTATATCAGCGAGAGCTGGGATAATAAGTTTTTGACTTAAATCAAAAAGCCCAAGATCCTCATACGCGGGTAAGGATCCCGTCTTAAGTAACTCGGTATTACTATCGCTAGTAGGTACTATGATATTGGCGCTTTGCTCTGCCATCTAGGCTTAATTCTATAGTTAAAATAGATTTTATAATTATATTCAGATAATAATCGCGCCTAAGTGTTAGTATTCTTGACTGTTCTAATAAATCCTTGGAGGAAATAATGTTAAAAAAATCAAATAGAATTCTATTGTCAATGCTGTTATTGCAAGCAGGCCTTGCTTCAGCTAAAGTAAGTTCCGATGTTCCCACTGCTCTTGTGGAAGAAACTCAGATAGTACTTAAAGGTATTAAGATGACTTCAGCGGCTAACCCGGCTGCAGTCTCTATAGTTACGGCTGATGGTCTTGTAACTGCTATTACGCCAAGCAGTATTGCTCAAGATAAAATTATTTTGACGCTCCCATCTGTTAGTTCTGATACTAAGGTTGTGATTCGTGTTAGCGGTGGTAACGTAGCCAGCTCTAGCCCAGAACAATTCTTAACTCTTCTTCTTAATAAGTCTAGTGGATTTGGTCTTAGCACCCTGTCTGATGGGGTGACATTAAGTTCTTCATCTCCAAGTGGTATCTATGCTGATACTGCTGGTACTGCAGCTACGGTTACAGCAGCTAGTCAGCCTGCAATTACATCCCTAACATCTATAACCACTCTTGGTACATCTTCTTCTGCGATTGTTGTTCCTGGTAGCTTAACTGTAAGTGGTGGTATAGCTGGTGCTGCGTCTAGTGCTGCTGCTGTGACTAATGCTGCTCAACCAAATATAACAACTCTTGCTAATTTAACTTCAGCCGGTGCTACTGGTATTACTACTAGCTTCCCTGGTTCAATTGCAGCTACTCAAGGTTTCACTGGTGCACTTACAGGTAACGTGACTGGTAATGTGACTGGTTCAGCAGCTAGCTTCACTGGTTCACTGGTGGGTGATGTGACTGGAACTCAAGGTGCTACTTCTATAAGTAGTTCTACTGTTACTGGCAAAGTTCTTACTGGATTTAGTGCTGCGGCTGGTGCTGTAGCTGCAACTGACTCTGTTCTAACTGGTTTTAATAAAGTGGTTGGTAATTTAGCTGCAACAACAAGTGGTTTGTCTAGTGTTAACGGCAAACTTGCGATAGCAAATGCTGGTTTAACTAGTGTTAACGGTAAATTAGCAACAACAACAAGTGGTTTGTCTAGTGTTAACGGCAAACTTCTTACAACAAGCAGTAGCTTAAGTAGCGTGAATGGTAAGTTAGCTACAACAACAAGTGGATTGTCTAGTGTTAACGGTAAGTTGGCAATAACAACAAGTGGTTTGTCTAGTGTTAATGGTAAATTAGCAATAACAACAAGTGGTTTAGCTAGTGTGAATGGCAAACTACTTACTGCTACTACAACTCTTGGTGATGCTACTAGCCTTAATACATTTGGCAAGATAGTTAAGCGTGATTCTAATGGAGATTTCGCGGCTCATAATATCAGTCTTACTGGTAAATTCTTAGGCAATGTCAATGGCAATGTGATCGGTAATATTACGGGTAACGTAACTGGTTCAGCAGGCAGCTTCACAGGTTCTCTTGTGGGTGATGTAACTGGAACTCAAGGTGCTACTTCTATAAGTGCTGCGACTGTTACGGGTAAAGCTCTTACGGGATTCATGGCTGCTGCTGGTACCGTCTCAGCGACTGATAGTATATTGACAGCGTTCAATAAAGTAGTCGCTAATATAGCTGCGGTGAATGGTAGTCTAACTACTACTTCAGGTAACTTAACGACAGTTACTTCTACTCTGGGCACTCCTACTAATCTTGCGACTTCAGGTGAGATTGTGAAACGTGATGGTAGTGGTGATTTTGCTGCTGGAGACATAACGTCTAATGGTCAAGTGATAGCTACTACTTTCAATGGTACGGCGTTGAGATCTATAGCAGAAGCTACTAGTGCTACTTTTAGTACGGCAATTAATATTAATTTAGGTGGAGCAGGGTCTGCATCTATAGCTGTTGCTGGTCTAAGTTTGATTAAAGTTCAAGATTCAATTTCTGATACCGACAGTATACTTACTCTTACTGGAGCTAGCATCGGTCAAAGACTAACCATGATATTTGTTAATGCCGTGAATGTTACAGATAGCGCTGGTAACACGGGTAATACTCTAAATCTTAATGGAGTTGGAACTTTTGATGCTAGTGATACTTTACAGCTAATTTATGATGGTGCTTCTTGGTATGAGTTGGCAAGATCTACTAACTAAGAAGATTTTCAAGTTATACACTCTCGCAAAACCCAAGCCCCGGCTTGGGTTTTTGCTTCCGAGGGTTATAATAAAATTATAATATTGTTTGACTGCCAATAATGGGTATATATCTTTTAACAATGATTCCCCCGTCGTTAATAGGCATTACATATCAAGAATTATTTTCGCTTAACCTTGTCTTAACTAAAGATAGATATATCTTAGATAGGTTGGGGAACCTAAAACGGGAGAAAGATTCAATATGTATATGAGGCAATTAATAACTTTGGTGTTCGCGGCTTTATCCGTAACGTCAGTCAGCGCTAAAATTCTAAGTGACGTTCCAACTACGGTAGTAGAAGAAGACACTTTAGTCATCAGCGGTAAGAAGCTGGACACTTCTGTTAATCCTATTGTGATTTCTGTGAAGACTGCAGATGGCAGTACTACTAATCTCAGTCCAACCGTTATTAATAAGAATAAAATTTCAGTCAAGATGCCTTCTATTTCTGCTGATACCAAAATTTTGTTACAAGTCAGTGGTGGTAATATTCCAAGTTCAGCTCCTGAACAGTTTGTAGTTTTGGTTTTAGATAGACCAGATGGTCTTGATACCCAAAGCGATAATACTATCGCTTTGCCGGCGAATGCTAGTAGTGATATCCATGCTAGTACTGCTGATACTGCTAGTTCTGTTACAGGTGCTGTTCAAACAGCTATTACAGCTTTGCCTTCTCTAGCGTCTATCGGAGATAGTGGCAAGTCACTTACCGTGAAAGGTAACTTAGTAGTGACTGGTACTATCCAAGGTACTGCTTCTAATGCCAGCTTCGCTAATAGTGCTGTTGGTTTTACTGGTGCTCTGTCTGGTGATGTAACCGGTGGTCAAGGTTCTACTTCTATTAGCGCAACTACTGTTACCGGTAAAGCACTCACTGGTTTTAGTGCAGCCGCTGGTACTGTTACTGCTGCTGATACTATACTTTCAGGTTTTAATAAAACAGTTGCTAATCTTGCAAGTGTTAACGGTAAGTTGGCTATAGCTAATTCTGGACTCTCAAGTGTCAATGGTAAGCTGCTTACAACAAGCAATGGTCTTAGTAGCGTAAACGGCAAGTTAGCAGTAGTTGACACTACTGTAACTGGTCATACTTCAACATTAAGCAGTCAAGCTAGTTCTATTTCTGCTCTTAATACTAGTGTTGCGACTAATAGTTCTAACATCGCGACTAACACCGCATCAATAGCGACTAACGCAGCGAATATCGCAACTAATACGGCAAGCATCGCTACCAATACTGCTGGTATTGCAGCGAATATAAGTTCTATATCAAGCGTCAATGGCAAGCTGCTTACAGCAAGCAATGGTCTTAGTAGCGTTAATGGTAAATTAGCTACAACTACAAGTGACTTAGCAAGCGTCAACGGCAAGCTAGCAGTAGTTGATACTACTGTAACTGGTCACAGTACGACACTCGCAAGCCATACAAGTTCAATAGCAACTAATGCTGCAAACATAGTGACTAACACCGCATCAATCGCAACTAACGCTGCAAACATAGCAACTAATACCGCATCAATCGCAACCAATGCTGCGAACATCGCGACTAACAGCGCAGGTATTACGGCTAATGCAAATTCTATTGTAAGTGTCAACGGCAAGCTACTTACAGCAAGCAATGGTCTTAGTAGTGTTAATGGTAAATTAGCAACAACTACAAGTGAT
>JAYVUR010000101.1:0-7128 GCA_043787715.1 Candidatus Melainabacteria bacterium | reverse complement strand
TTGCAGCCGCAAACTATGGATGCGAGTCAGACTTTTGTCGCTAGGGTCTTCTTGGATAATAAAGACCTTGTACTTAAGCCCGGACTCGCTGGTGAAGCTACTATTGCTACTGGCAATAATGAGATGCAAGCTTTTGTGCCTGAAGCTGCGGTGCAGACTTACGGCAAAGAGACTTTTGTTTTCGTAAGAAAAGCCACCAGCAAGTTCGAGAAACGTAGCGTAACACTAAGTAGTAAAATCGACGATGGCTATTTCGTAACTTCAGGTCTTGAGATTGGTGAAGAAGTGGTAAGCAAGGGTAGCTTCACACTTAAAGCTGAGATGCTTAAAGGGCAGTTCGCCGAAGAATAATAATGGAGAAGTTCTTAGCTAATTTAATAAAACAAAGGCTAATTATCTGCGTAGCTTTTGCTTTAACTGCTATTAGTGGCATATTTGCTTTTAATCATCTGGCTATAGATGCCTTCCCTGATCTTACTAATAATCAAGTGCAGATTCTTAGTGAGGCGCCGGGTATGGCTCCTGTGGAGATAGAACAGCTAGTTACTATTCCAGTGGAGTCATTAATGAATGGCTTGCCCAAGGTTGAGCAAGTCCGCTCTATATCTAAGTTCGGGCTATCTGTGATTACCGTTGTTTTTAGTGATGATGTGAATATTTATTTTGCTAGGCAACTGGTTAATGAGAGATTGCAGAATGCTAAAGCGCAGTTACCTAGTGATGTATCTAGTGAGCTTGGTCCTATTACTACTGGTATGGGTGAGATTTATCAGTATGTAATAGAAGGGCACGGCTACTCACCGATGGAACTTAAGACTATCCATGATTGGGATATTAAATATCAACTCAGGACCATAGCTGGAGTGAATGAAATTAATACTTGGGGCGGACTCACTCAAGAGTATCAAATTATACTATCGCCAGAGAGTATGCAGGCGCATGGCATTACTATTCAAGATGTTTATGAAGCGGTGAAGACTAATAATGAAAATTTTAGTGGCGGTATTATTGAGCACTCTTCTGAGCAGTATATAGTTCGCGGACTTGGTAGGGTAACTGCGCTTGATGATCTCGGACGAATATTAGTTAAGAGGCAGGGTTCTGCACCTATACCGCTTAGTCAGATCGCAAGCCTAGAATACGGTCCAACATTGCGTCAGGGCGCTGTTACTAAAGATGGTAAGGGCGAAGTGGTGACTGGCATAGTGATGATGCTTAAGGGCGAAAATAGCAGGGAAGTTATACATAGAGTAAAAGAAAAAATCAAAAGCATCAAAAAAACTTTACCTGAAGGCATACATATACATCCTTTTTATGACCAGACTGAACTTGTTGAGCAGACTATAAGAACTGTAGAGAATAATTTAATTGAAGGAGGCTTGCTGGTGATAGGAGTGCTGATGCTAATGCTCGGTAATCTTAGAGCCTCAATGATAGTTGCTGCGGTAATTCCGATTTCATTATTATTCTCGTTTATAGGTATGAAGCTCTTCGGTATTAGCGCCAATATTATGAGCCTTGGTGCTCTTGACTTCGGTATGATAGTCGATGGTTCTATAGTAATGGTGGAGAACACCTTAAGACGGCTGGCACAGAAGAAGCCTGCCGAGAGTACTTTCGATCTAATCCAGCATTCGCTTGCTGAAATGGCTAAACCAATAGTCTTTGGGATACTGATTATTACAGTCGTTTATCTGCCGATACTGGCTCTTGAAGGCATGGAATATAAGATGTTCTCACCTATGGTTTATACCGTATGTTTCGCGCTATTAGGTTCTCTGATTACGGCGCTTACTCTGGTGCCGGTGCTTTGTAGTTTCTTTCTTAAGGGTGATATTGAAGAGAAAGATAGTATAGTGATAGAGAAGGTTAAACCTAAATATTTTAGTTTGCTTAAGCGAGCACTTGAGAATAGAGCCAAAACTGTAATTATCGCTTTAGCTGCTTTTATTCTTAGTCTAAGTTCGCTGGCTTTTATTGGTACAGAGTTCGTGCCAGAACTTGATGAAGGCGATCTAATTATTGAAACTCGCAATCTTCCGAGCATATCTCTTAGCGAAGCTACTCAGGTTACTAGTCGCATAGAGCAAGTAGTTAAGCAAGTGCCAGAAGTGGTGACGGTGGTCTCTAAGACTGGCAGGCCGGATCTAGCTACTGATGTTATGAGCGTCTATCAGACTGATGTCTATGTCAAACTCAAACCTAAACGCGCTTGGCGCTGGGGCCTGGCTAAAGAAAAAATAGTTCAAGAGCTGGCAACTAAGCTTAATAGAGAAGTGCCGGGGGCGAATTTTAATTTCACTCAGCCTATAGCTATGCGCGTCGATGAACTGGTCTCTGGTGTTCGCTCTGATATTGCAGTTAAAATTTTCGGTGATGACACTACTGTGCTTAGTACTAGCGCAGAGAAGATTGCTGCTGCTATGCGCAAAGTTAGAGGAGTTGCGGACTTGCAGGTAGAGAAGCTCTCGGGTAGCTCGCAGCTATTAATAGTGCCTGATAGATCGCTGATGGCACTTTATGGAGTGAGTGTGGCTAATATCCGTACTGTAATAGAAGCTGCGATTATGGGCTTGCAGGTTTCTGAAGTGATAGACGGGCGTAAACGTTTCGCCATTAAGCTTAAGCTTGCTGGTGACGGGCAGCATGACTTAGATAAAGTGGGACAGCTACTAATCGAAAGCAATTCTGGAGCGAGAATTCCGCTTGCCCAAATCGCTAGAATAGAGGTGGTAGAAGGGCTTGAAGTGGTGAACCGTGAATCTGGACAGAGGCGCATAATAGTTCAGTGTAATGTTCGTGGGCGTGATCTTGGTGTCTTCGTGGCTGATGCGCACAAACAAATAGATAAAACAGTCAAGCTGCCAATCGGCTATTACATGAATTGGGGCGGACAATTCGAGAACCAACAAAGAGCCATGAATAAACTGATGCTGGTAGTGCCGCTCTCTATACTAATTATTTTCTTTTTGTTGATGGCGACTTTTTCTTCGGCTAGGTATGCTCTACTGGTGATGCTGAATGTACCTTTCGCGATAGTCGGTGGTATTGCCGCCCTCTGGTTAAGAGGCATGTATCTTAGTGTGCCAGCTTGCGTAGGTTTTATTGCGCTATTTGGGGTTGCGGTCTTGAATGGTTTAGTGCTTATCAGTTATATTAATCAATTGCGCGACTCGGGCGTGGAATTGCATCAAGCGGTATGGCGCGGTGTTGAAGCGAGATTGAGACCGGTCTTGATGACTGCTCTGGTTGCAGCTTTAGGTTTCTTGCCGATGGCATTATCTACTGGTTCTGGCGCTGAAGTGCAAAAGCCACTAGCGACAGTGGTTGTAGGTGGCTTAATTAGTTCTACCTTGCTTACTATGGTGGTGCTGCCAGTCTTGTATCTCTGTCTTGAAGAGCAAGGCGGACTTAAGAAGCTCTATGCTGAGATTAAAGAATTGCTGCGAGCGAAACTAAAATCTATTTTTTCTTTTGTCTCTTAGCGTTAATCACCAAGCTGAAGAATAGCCATACAGTAATAATGGCTCCACTGAAACGCAGGAAGTCCATAGCTATCTCGTAGCCTAGCATTGAGCAGCCGATAAGCGCAGAGACAAAAGTCACGCCATACAATAGGTAGTTAACTTGTTTCTGGTTAAAACCTAAATCTAGAAGTTTATGATGCAGGTGTTCAAGATCTGGTTTCATGATTTCGCGTTTTTTGAGTGCTCTGCGAAAAATAGCAAGAACCGTGTCGAATAGCGGTATAGCAAAAATTAATAATAGTATCGGTGATATCACTACTACTGTTACTTTCTTCACAAGTCCAATGCAAGAAATGCAACCGAGTAAGAAGCCAATTAAATAAGCACCATTATCCCCAAGGAAAATCCTAGCCGGATTAAAATTATACCTAAGGAAGCCGAAGCAAGCTCCAGCCATGGTCGCTGCTAGAACCGCACCGGCAGGCTGGTTCAGCAGGGGGCTAAGGGTGATAGCCCAGCTGGCAACTGAAGCAATAATCGCAACACCGACCGCAAGACCATCGATGCCATCAATAAGATTCACAGCGTTGCTGATAGCAACTAGAAACAATACTGTAATTAAGTAGCTACTCAAATCATCAAGCTGAATAGTAGCGACTCTTGCATGATCGATGTAATAGATAGGATTAGCCAGGAAATCAATACGTACATTAAGCAGCCAAGCGAAACTAGCAGCAATAATCTGACCGCTTAATTTACTAAATGGATTCAGCGGCTTAATATCATCAAGCAAACCGACTAGAAAAATCACAAAAGCACCAAGTGCCATCCCTTCAAGCTCTAGATGCTTGATGCCAGCGGGGGTGTAGCGCCCATAGATACTGATATAGATAGCTGTAGTAAAAACAATAGTTAGAAGAATAGCGATACCACCCAATCTTGGCTTACTGGCTGAGCTTGCGTGTTGCTCGCGCTGAGTTTCACCGCGTTTGATTTCCAGCTTCTCGGCGCGCTCGCGTACTAGAGGGGTGATAATAAAAGCGAGCACGGTTGCAATGAGAAACGCTAGCGGCTGCGAGCTGGCTTGGTTTTTAAATAGGGTTTCTAGCATTTTATATTATTGCGAATAGTGCGACTCGTCATTGCGAGGAGCGTCGCGACGAAGCAATCCATTACAAGTTCGTGACGACTTCTACTATATTATCAAGTACATAGCTAAGCGACTTCTGCGAAATAGTGTATGGCGGCAGGAAATACAGAACATTCCCTAGCGGTCTTAGATAAATATGCCTTCTAAGGAATTCTCGTTGCAGGTTCTGCGTAAAATCCGGGTCAGAATTATCACGGAATTCTACTACTGCAAGAGCCCCTAGTATCCTAATATCCAAGATTTTATCCAGAGACTTCAGTTCTTCCCTGTTTAAGGCATCTTCCATATTGCGGTTGATTAATGAGACATCGTTAAGCCTGCTTTCGTTGATATAAAGTTCAAGGCTGGCAAGTGCGGCAGCACAAGCAAGGGGATTAGCGGTGTAAGAGTGTCCGTGGAAAAAAGTCTTATGCTTAGCATCATCATAGAAAGCACTATAAACTTCATCAGTGGTTACAGTTAGTCCCATGGGAAGATAGCCGCCAGTAATACCCTTAGAGAGGCAAATAATGTCTGGAACTATGCCAGCATGCTCGCAAGCGAAATTACGTCCAGTGCGCCCGAAGCCGACGAAAACTTCATCAGCAATTAATAGAATTTCGTGTTTATCAGCGATTAATCTAAGTTCGCGCAGAAACTCTTCAGAGTGGAACTTCATGCCACCTGCGCCTTGTATCATTGGTTCAATAATTATTGCTGCATATTTATTAGGGTGCAGGCTAAGTAGTTTATTTATTTCTGCGAGGGACTTCTCTGTGGCGCTAGCGTAAGTCTCAGCATCTTCTAGTCTCGGGCTGGGACTGCGAGCGAAATCCAAATCCAGAGTTAAACTCTTGAAGGCTTGCCTATACTGCGGAGTGCCGCTTGCTGACATGGCTCCAGCGGTGTCACCATGATAGCCCTCGCCGAAGGCAAGTATGCGGTTCTTATTATAGTGACCTTGATTGTAGAAATACTGTACTGCCATTTTAAGTGCGACTTCAGTTGCCGTTGAACCATTATCTGAGAAAAACGCACGACTTAGTTTGCGCAGGCGTTGCTGGGCATTAAATATAGGTTGCGGTAGTAGCGGTAGTAACTTGCCGATAAAATCAGTCGCCGCTTTATGAGTGAAATTGGCAAAAATTACATGCTCATATTTATCTAGCTGTTCTTTAATGCGCTGATTAATATACGGATGTGAGTGCCCGTGTATATTCACCCACCAAGAAGAGACTCCATCGATGATTTTTTTCTCGTTGCCGTATTTATCCTTAACGTAGAGAAACTCAGCTTCAGCTCTCTCTAGCATCAGCGGTGCATCACTGATTTTGGCTTGAGTGAATGGATGCCAGATATGGCGCTCATCGATGTCGAAGCAGCGGATATAGTCTAGCAGCGAGGCAGGTTTGGGGGGCACGTGGTAATTCTAGCGCAATTATTTTGTGATACTGTTGAAAAAGTCAATATTGACTTTGGCTTCGTTAGTGTTTCTTAGTACATCGGGTAGCTTTCTGTATAGCTTTAAAATTTGTGTAGCTAGCTTTAATAGTCTAGCTTTGATTTTGGTATCACGTTGTGATTTGGGATTGTTTAATTGGTCGAAATTTTTTTGTAAGAGATTAATTTGTTTTAGTGTTAACAGTGTGAGGTTTGGATAACTATTGTTTCCTTTGATTAAAGTCTTTAATAAGTGTTGATATTGCGGGTGGGACGTTTCCTCAAGCAAGGCTAAGAGAATTGATTTTCCTAAGTCAGCAGCAGTGTTAGGTGGGATTGTTGTGCTGAAAGGAAATAATTTTTCATATTCATTACTTGAGATTATTGGGTTTAATGGACAAGTCGTTTCCCAGTAATGCAGACCGTTGAGCTCGGGAGCCCTAATCGCAAGATGAGTAGATCTCGGATTGATAAATAATTGTAAGGCTAATGGAGGTACTTTTATGGCTTGAGCTATTGAGGTGAATAAAAAGCAGGCCATTTCGCAATTAATGTTACCCGCTGAAAACTCGGCGAAAAAGTCTCTAGTTTTTGTTGACAAATTAATGCCTTGATGTAGGAGGGAAGAATTTATTCCTTGGCATAGCGATAGTGGTGATTTTCTTCTAGGTCTTTTTTTCTGCGTACTCTGCAGAGTGTAATTCACTCTTTCATAACCGTTGTTAGCCACAGGTATTCCAAAATAGTCATAACTGCGAGCAAGGGCTGCCAGTGATGGATTTAGCATTTAACCTTGTTTCGTCTTATCATTCCTGAGTCCCCAATACCATAACCCGCCTATGCCTAAATACGATGCCCCTAGTGCCCCTACGGCTACCGGTAGACTAACTAAGGTTGGAAAAGCTACAAGGGTAATTATAAATAATGTGGAGGGTGCTATTACTAACTCTTTTAAATAGTTAGCACTTAAAAATCGCTTGGAGAAATCAAACTTCGCTATTTTATCAGGAGAAGTATGTAGTTTGGTTAAGGTCAATGGGTTTGATGAGTTGGTAGGTCCAAGCTGGTCTGCTGCGTTGCCTAGAGGTGAAA
>JAYVUR010000100.1:0-9175 GCA_043787715.1 Candidatus Melainabacteria bacterium | reverse complement strand
CTAGTAAACGCGTTAAAAACACCACCCTTAAGTTCTATGGCTTGAGCAATTTCACCTTTGCGGAATTGCTTAGTACCCTTGAACATCATATGTTCGAGGTAATGAGCTATGCCAGTGTAGCCACTGCGCTCATTGCGACTGCCGACGCGATACCAAACTTGAAAACTAATAAGCGGCGCCTCAAGGTTTTGTTTAAGTAGTATTTTAAGACCATTGTCTAGCTTATACTCTTCGATTCCACCGTAAGACTTGACGTGAGTGACTTTTGCCATAAGTTTTCCTTGATTAAGCACTAGACTAAGCGCCAAAATTGTAAAAACATAAAATAAAGCTTTCTTCATCATGGGCATTCTAAGCATTTGCTAACATTACAATATTACCCTTATGGCCGTAACTAGCAAGACTAAGAAAATATATTTCGAATTAATTAGCCCAGATAAGCAATTAATCGCAGAAGATGTATTACAAGTGATAGCCGTTGGCGAGACTGGTGAAATCGGCATATTAGCTAATCACGCCGATATGGTAGTCAAGCTAGCTCAAGCTCCACTTCGCTATGAAGACCTGGATGGAGTTGAGAATGTAGTAGCTGTACTCGGTGGAGTACTTGAGGTTAAGAACAATCGCATAACAGTCATAACTGACTATGCTGTACTTGGAGCAGATATAGACGAGGCTGCTGCACGGCTAGAAGCAGATAAGGCTAGAGCAGCTCTTGAGATACGAGATAAACCCAAATCCACAGAAGAAGAGAAGCAACTGGTGCTAATGGAACAACAGCTAAAAGTAGAACTGTTGAAGTTGCAAACCTTGAGATTATATAAGAGTTTATAAGCAGTGCTAAAATATGCTCTGCAGCGATGGTAGAGACCTGTGAACGGGTCAGGTGAGAAATCAAGCAGCCATAAACTTTAGTTTTTAGGCATCGCTGCGTTTTTATTTTATTTGTCAAACACTAAGCCAAACACAAAAGAAACACTAGAAGCCATTTATGGAGCCGAACTAGTAGATCATAAACTAAAGCGCATTCAAGCTATAGAGCAGCATCCAGCCATAGATGCTCAGGACTTTAGCTTAGCTAGAGCACCGGGCAGAATTAGTTTTAGCAAGCACTGTGATTATGTCAACAATGATCTAATGTATTTTGCTGATGATAGAGACACTTTCGTTGCTATTAGTAGCAAAACCGGTAACGGCAAAATCAGCTTCTATAATTTAGACCAAAATTATCCGAGTTTCATCAGCCAGAATCTCAGTGAGAATGTAGAGAAGAACTCTTGGCTCAGCTATCCGCTTACGCTACTAAAGATACTTAGAACTAAGTATTCTTTATCGCTAGATCAGCTAGACAGCAGCATAGTAGTTAGCAGTGAGATACCTGCGGCAGGAGGACTCAGCTCTTCGCACGCACTATTACTTGCTCTTATAATCGCTATTGCTAATCAGTTTAAACAAGAAGAGCTCTTAGAGCTAATAGCCAAGAAGGACATCGCGATACTAAAACTATTACAAGAAGTAGAAATAGCTCGTGGCTTCAATTCTGGACTGGGAGATCCGGCAGCGCAGCTACTAGCCAAAAAAGACCATTTCGTCTTAGTAAGGTTAGAGCCTTTTAGCCATAGCTACCTAAAGCTCCCTGATGAACTTGCGATAATCACTGCACCAAGTTTTATTCATGCCGACAAGAGCCTGCCAGAATTTGCTGAAGCCAATGCTAATATCGCCGCTTACAAGACCCTGAATAAGCTCTCACAAGAACTATTCGGCACTAAGCATATTGGTGACGCGCTATATAGTAATGATGAAACTCAAATCAAAAACACCATCAATCGAATCACCGATCCAAGACTGAGGGGACTGGCTATTTATGCGCTAAGCGAAGGGGCTAGGCTAAAAATTCTAAAAGAAACTGCTCAAACAATAAGTCCAGAAGACTTATTAATCAACTTGGGTAAACACCTAAATCTTTCGCATCAAGGCGAAAGCATAGGAGCTCGCGAAGAAAATATTATCCAGACACTAGCACTCTGCCAGCACCATGGTCATTATGGCGCCAGCACTAAGGCTAATGACCAGCTACAGGCTTTGGCATTAAGCCTAGACGGAGTTTACGGCTCATCTATCAGTGGGGCCGGGCTCGGAGGTAATAATATTATCCTAACAATTAAAGATAAAGCACGTATTATTAAACAGAAACTTATCCAAGATTATTATCAAGCCAGAGGCTTAGCCCAGCAAGCAGAAGCACAAGTACATATCAGCAGTTCAGCAAGCGCAGCTTGCATATTGTAGGCACAATTCAGATTTAGAACTAGAATGATATGGATTAGCTAGATGAACTATGAACTGTATATTTTTAACAAAACCCGTGCTGATGATTTAGCGCGCTGGGATATCAGAACTGAATCCAGTGAAGCCATTGAAATACTCTATAGCAGCAATAAATTCAAAGCTAGGCGCAGTGACTTAAACAAGCTTAGTGATTTTCTCAATAATATTTCACAACAGTTTCGAGAGAACCCTAAGTTGATGCCTTTCTTTAAGGATTACTTCAATTCAAGTATTTATATTAGCCTTGAACCAGACTATCACCACTTACTTATCTATAAGCCAGAACTCAAACGCTTAATACTAGACTCTGAGCTTAATTCAAGACTAGCTCCTCTCTATCTTTTTTCATTTTATTACTATCTGGCACGCAACATCGGCAAACTCTCAGAAGATCTAATCTATGAGAGTATGGCTAGCTTCTTCTCAGCGTTTGAAGCTAAACAGCTAAGCCTGCTTATCGCAGCACTTGAAGAGCAGAATAGCTATGATGCCGGTGGCTACTTGCTTAGATACCTTAAACAAATCCAAGCTGTCATTGCAATCCCCTCTGCTCGGCTAACCCAACTTCTACGCAACAGAGCCTTAGCTGGCAAAATGCCATATCGCCTCGAAAGATACGAGGAGATAACAGAACTTTACCAAGCTGGAGAACTGGGTTGTTTTAGTGCTGATGCCGTGACCGAATACTACGAAGCGCTTAAGGAAGATCTTGCCGCTAATGCTAGTAGCCTTAATAATTACTACAAACATCTTTGCCAAGCACTTAAGATACTTGGCTTGCAGATAGTAGCTCAACGTGGCTCGAGAGTGGCTCATGAACAGGGTCCTATCCTTATTAATGCTGGTAGCATACAAATCGATGCCAAACTCGATCTTGAAATCAAGAAGTTTAAATCTAATCTAATTTCAATCTTAGTTAAATGCACAGAGCTTATAACTGAAACCACTATCAAGCTTGATAATGAGCTTGCTCGCGATGAAATAGATTTCAATATCTATCTTGATGAGCTTAGCTACTTGTCTAACCAAAACTACAGTCCAAAAGCTAGATACGATAAAGTCCTTATTCTAATTGAAAGCAAAATCGAGAAATATTTTGCCAAATTAATAGCTTTAGTACGCAGCGAACTTAAGAGTAGCGATCTTCTCAATCTTTATGATGAGATTCGCGAGCTAGAACGCAGTCTACTACATTCATTCATAGATCTCAAGCAAGGCATTAATAGTTGCCCAGAGAAGCGTAATTGTGCAGTTATATTCGTGCAGCGTCCATCTTCCAGATCTGGGCATTTTATTCCAAGGATACTTCTTGGCGAGAATCTTTATGTCGAGACTGACACCGAATCAGAACAGCATAGACTTAGAGCTTTGCCATTTAATTTTGTTTGCCCGGAGTTTAGCAATATCGCGACAGAGGTAGATTCATTCTTCGAAAATGCTTCAATATCTATAGTCACAGACAAGGATAGTGGCAAACCCTATATCAAATGGGAAAACGCTGAAGACCTAGCTATCACTCTAGCGCCAGATTTTTTGCAAGCTATTAAGACTGCTAGCACTATGAATCAGCGTTTTCACTATCAGCTAGAGACTACACTGATAGGTCCTCTAATAGATCTGTTTAGGTATTTGCTGGAATTTGAGATCAGTAATATCGCCAGCATCGAAGCTGCCGGCGCACTTACTGAGCTAGCTCAGCTAAAACAAAAATATCAAGATGAGATAGTTACCGCTACTGAGTTTTGCCTTGACTATTACCTGCTAGAAGATTACCTCGATGAATTTATCGCAAGAGAGGGTATCTCACGCATAGCTGCTATCTACGAAGTGCTGCCACAGCTAAGTGATTTACAGCGTGATGTTGCTGCTTACTGTATAGCTGCTCGCCAAGGTAAATGCTCTGAACTTATTGACTTTAAACGTCAGACACAAGCTGAAGCCATAAGTTATAGCGCCAAAGCCAAAGCCATCTCCCAGAAGCTTAATAGCTATAGCTCTAAAACCGAAGCACGCGCATTCATTAAACAATATATTCGCTATCCAGAATCTAGCGCCCGTAAAGAATTACTAGCGACCAATAAACAATACCCCAGAATAATAGTTACAAGCGATAAACGCAATAAAGATGCTGACTATTACTATGATTTCACAGTGGCTCCTAGTCGCATAGATTTCGGTAAGCATGTAGTAGCTTCTATTACAACCCTGATGGGACGTATGCTTGGTGCTGATGACCTTGAATCACTCAGCAAGGGTAAACACTATATAGATCTGGTTAGCAAATGCCGCAATAGTATTTTTGAGTCTAGTGCAGAAGCTGGCAGCGCCAAAGTCGCGGAGAATAGTTGCAGAGCCGTACAATACGCCAAAGCCATAAGCTTCCAAGGTATGTTCCAGTCACTAGGCTGTGATGGGCAAACCATAAGAGCCACTATTAACACTAGAGACAACAAATCAGTAGGCTTGCACGTGATGGAGCATGGCACCATGGCTTCTACTGGTTACTGCATCACTAAAGAACCTTTGTTTATTATTCTTGCCTTGGGCTTAGAAGCTGATGGTTTATTAGAGAAGCTAGGTATCAGCGACAAGGCTGCGCGCCATGAGCTTCAAACCTTGATAGAGACTATATTAGAGAGTAAGCCGCTTTTCATCTCTAGTCTTGATTGGCAGATTCACGCCTATGAAGAGATCACCAATTCAGCAGTGGTTAAAAAATATCTTAGTGATCCAGATTTACCTTGGCTGCCTAATGCTTACGCACTAACAGCACTAGTCAAACAACTAGGCCAGAATCCCGATACTAGAGCTGAGCGCGAATACTCACAGCTAGCAGCTAAATTAATTGAGTATTCAAGACTCTTAAACGAGACTGGAATAATTCAACGCGTGCAAATCATGAATGATGCTACGCGCAGAGCACTAATCCTACAAGGCTCTAACCTAAGTCCAGCAGAGGCATACGGGCAGCTAACCATAGCCTTCAATGCAGCCTATAAGGGTAATGTCTCTGATGAGCGCGAGAATGCTAATCAGTATCTTATTGCCTTACTCTTACACGAGAGCCGATACCTTAAGAATGCCACCGAACCTGCTGTCGCTAAACTACTTGAGCATCAATTTACTAATTACCCACTACCAGCTGAGATACGCATCTATGATCCACTAGTTGATCCTGATGTTTTCATGGGTGGTGAGATGAAGATGAGAGCAGAAGCTTGTGAGCTTGAGATTTTAGCTTTGTTTCAAAACTCCAAAAAGCCACTGACCGCTGAAACACTTAGAGCCTCAGTGAGAACTTATGGCGCTGACGCTACGAATTGGCCTTGTATTATGAGTAGGACGCTTGCAGCGCAGAAACCTGACGCAAGTCAGCTTTCTGCTATCCACGACACGCATTATAATAATATAATAACAAAATTAGAATCCCTTGGCTCTAGTCTTAGATACTATGAACTTATACACAAGGGCTTCTACAAAAACCCTCTTAAAGCTTATCAAGGCGTAGATATCATCCAGCTTAATGCTGAGCATGATGATCTTCTAAGTTTTATGCAGGATCTTGTCATAGTGCGCAAGGTGATGCGTTGCAACAAAACAAATTCACTATTAGTCTTAATAGACAATCCTCAACAAGGCAAAAAACCATTACTAGATTTCGACGCCACACTTGAATGGCTAGCATTAGGTGGTACTGTTGGCTCCCATATGATCGCTGCCGATCGCTACGAAGAATGGCGCAAACAAATACACGAAGAATCGATCTGGGCGCGTAAGTTTATTGGCAAAGTAATACTTGAGAACCAAGTACAATCTGGGCAGGAAGCGGATCTTAGTGAATTAAGAGCACTCAAATCAGATTTAGAGCAAGAACTGAATAACTTTATAAGATTTATAGACATTAAGAGGGATTTTATTCTCGAGAAGTACTATGAAGCAAAAGAAATGTCTGCTAGTAGTAAGTCTCTAGCTCGCTACAAAGAAATATTAGAAATACTAAGCAGAATATCTAGCTATAAATCTATTAGCGAGATTGATTTTGCAGACTGGCTAGTGCTGGGAGGACGCTGGATACTCAATGGAGAAAGCAAAGAAAATATCGAATATATACTAGGCCTATTCGACAGCTCTGAACAGCTCAGCAATATCAGCAAAAAAGCCCACGATATACTTAGCCTATTCGTTAGCGCTGATAGGCCAATCCCTCTTGAGCAACAGCTTAGACTAGTAGTAAACGCTGGTTCTACCAAGGAAGCGGATCTTATTAGTAGCTCAGCTGCCGATAGCCTAGAGTTTAGAGCTGCTGAGTTTAAGAACAGCAAACTAGTTAGCACAAGATTAATTAGTTACCGCAAACAGAATAACAACCTTAGTGAGCTAAGCAAGACCGAATTAATCAAGCGCTTCGAACAAGCCGCAGCCAAATATGAAAATGATTACACCAGTAATAAACTTGAAGCTGCTAGTGAAACACATGGTTTAATACTTGCACTAGCTGAGACCTTGGCTATTAAACTATTTGATACTAATATCACTAAAGAAGCTAGACAAACCTTAAGTCAGTTTAGTGCCCAAAAAATTGCTAACGAAGAAGTTATCAAAAAACTATTTGGCGATCACAGACATGATGCTGGACTATTCGCCGAGATAGCAGCTCTTTGCAAAACAGAAACAGAATTAAATGAACTTAGCAAACTTGGTGAAATGCTTTACTACAGCCAGCTTGCACTAATGAGCATCAGCATTAGTGATGAGAATGATGTTATCAACCAGCTTGCTGTCTTCTTCGACCAGTACCTGAACGTACACGAAGAAGACTATCCGCCTTATATTTTCCATAAACTCTGTGCTGGTGAAGCTTATGGCTTCAATATTAATTATTTTATGAGTCCCAATTTGCGCGAAAAAATGTTCAAGCTCGCGCATAACACTGGCACAAGAATCTACAGACTACTTCATCATCTATTGTCCAAACGATCTGTACTCAAGCAAAGCACCAGAGAGTATCGCGATGCGCTTATCGGCGACCATGAGAATGGCATTATTCCTATCGGATACCAGCATGAGACAATTTGTCTAGAAGAACGCATGTGGGATTGCATGCGAGCTCTGCGTAATTTTGTGCGCAATTACCACGATAGACATCCCCTGCCAATAATCATCAAGGGTAAGGATGCGACGGTAGATAAACTGTTTAGATGTCACAACAACGACATAAGACGGCAGGGCTCGCCACCACCGGAATTAACATGGATAGCGGGCTTAAGTAATATCGGCAAACATAGCTGGGACTTGAATTGTGTCATCAGATCACCCTTACTAAGAGACCTACCAATACTAGACGAGGAGACTGGCCAAGAGCATATTGCGATTTCAGTATTCACACCATATCTTGGGGCTAATGCAGAGATTAAACAAATCTACACTTCATTTGCCCCAGATATCATCGAAGGATTAGAGTACATAGGTCCTTACGCCGATAGACCTCATAGTTATGATCTCAATTACGAGGGTTTTGTACATGCCCTAGTCTTACTCGAAGATGAAGAACTGCCACGCGCCGATCTAACCATGTCAGCTCATACTCATCCGCAATATATCAACATGCAGACATTGGAATGGGGGGTGCCTGAGACTTGGTCCTTCCTGAGCATGCGTCAAATGTACCATAAGACCGAACTCTCAAAAATATTAGCCAAAGCAGAACTTGAGAGCCTCTCGCAGATTGAGTTCTACGAGAAGGAATTTAGCAGCATAGAAGCAGTGAAGGCTGAGATTATACCAAGATTAACAAAAGCTAACTGTGAGCATCTAGATACTTGGATTCTTAAAGCCAGCAAAGACTCTGGTGGCAGAGGCATTAGTAATCAATTGAGCTTAAGTCAAGAACTGCAAGAGATGGCTGAATTTATTTTTCACAAGACTCGCACTGATGACGTGGTAATGCAAGAGTTCGTACCTAATAATGCTAGATCTTTTGCAGCTAATCATTTTATAAAATCTATCCAAGAGAAATTCGTCGAGAATGGTACTGCTGTTGAGAGTATTACTCCTTACGAGAAGATGTTCTTCGCTATGCGCAGCTTCCAAAGTTTAAGCGGTATTAAAGGTTATCTCTTCTCAGTTAATATCGGTTCTGCCACAGTCAATGCCGGTCAGGGAGCTAAGATGTTCTACGGTGAGCCGATACTAATAATGCCACTCTATTTCGCCGGTAAAGTGCAGAAACTTATGGACGAGTATGGTGAAGCTCTTTTGAAGCATGCCGTTCCACTGCACGCAGAGGAGTTCGCTGCCGCTAATAATCTTAAAATCACCCAGCATGGTAATTTTAGTAATCGCTTTATGCTTAATGGCTTATTTGACTATATACCTTATTTCTACATCTCTGATACTGGACGCAAATACAAAATCATCGCTGAAGACAATTCAGCTGGTGGTATCAACTACTACTACATTAAGAACGGCAAACGTATCAAACTCTGTTCTGGCGAAGATATAGTCAGCTCACATCTAGCCTTAGAAGAATTGATGAAAGCCACTAACTTAATCCCGAACACAGCGATGGGATCGGCAGATTACTACATCGATATAGGGCTTGCCGTTATAGAACTTAATAGCGGTCTAGGGCAAGCTAACTTACTACAAAACGCAATAGAAGAATCATGTCCAGCCAACAAAGATTTATTCCTGGAATGGACTATAGACCTTGCCGTGATGGGCAGAGCCTATCATAATTACAGGTCTTCCAATAACTTCAAAGATATTTCAGCAAGTTCTTGAGAACTTAAAGTATCAAATTCTTGCCATAGTTCAACGATATCCTGCTTATGCTCATCAAGCT
>JAYVUR010000099.1:0-8946 GCA_043787715.1 Candidatus Melainabacteria bacterium | reverse complement strand
GCTCAGGAACTTGGTATTCCTTATATTCTGCATAATCTTGATGCGCATTTGGGTTTAGCTAATCAAATGTTTTTGAATCAAGCTGAATATATTTCATTAGCGTTTCCTCTCTCGGGCTTCTCGACCAATTCTGGCAAAACCCGTGTCATCGGAAACCCAATCTCTTCTAAGTTCTTCCAGCCGCGCGGGGCAGCTGAACGCCTGACTAATACTGGTATGCGCGAATTGCATATTCTAGTTACTGGTGGTAGTCAAGGTGCGCAGGCGATTAATGATCTAATCGGTGGGCTTGTGGGTAGTTTGAAGCCTTTAACTGGCGAGTCTTTGAAGCTGAAAATCAAACATATAACTGGGCGAGCTAATTATGAAAACTATGTCCTTGAATATTTGGACGGACAAGTGCATAAGTACGAAGAATTATATTTCCATTATGAGCTGATGCCATACGCGCATAATATGCCTGAATTATGTAATTGGGCGGATATTGCTATTTGCAGGTCTGGTGCTATGACCATAGCTGAGATGGCTGCTGCTGGCGCGGTGCCGCTATTCTTGCCTCTGCCCACGGCGGCTAATGATCACCAGAATAAGAACGCTAAATTTTTGGTTGATAGTGACGCGGCTTTTAGCTTCGATCAAAAAGATATTCTTGTCGAAGAGCGGGTGCTGCATCTACTTAAGCAGCTTATAGCTGAGCCTGAACTGCTACTTAAAATGCGCGCTAAGCTAAAACCCTTCGCAAATCCCGACGCGGCAAAGCAGCTGGCGGACTTGGTTGTAAGCTGTGTTAGCTAGCGGTCATCCTGAGCGTAGCGAAGGATCCCCATGGTGCTTAGCTAAATTTATACTTAACCTGGTTGGCTCGCCCTGACTTGCTGAGAATTTTTTGTTTTACCGCCCAAGCCAAATCTCTACTTGCTGTTGCAGTGGAGATATTACTGAATAATTCGAGGTAATCTTGTCTTTTGAAATGCTTGAGTTTAAGTTTGGCGTATTCAATTCTGGATTCTACGCTTGAATTGGTCGCCTTACTGTCTTTGATTAAGTTTTTGAGTGAGCTATAGATTATTTCAAGCATAAACTCTATAAATAGAGTTGAATCTCCAGCCCTACCGCAGTGCGCTAGAGTTGCGTAGTATTTTTGTTGTTTGGCGCGTATTAATGATTCTATTGGCAGGTAGATAAATAAAGAATGAAACTCACTAAGTATAAGGGTTTGCCAAAGCCTGCCTAATCTACCATTGCCGTCAGAAAATGGATGTATAAACTCAAACTCATAATGAAAAACACAGCTCTTAATTAGTTCATGCTCATCTGTTCTTAAATACTCAAGAAGATTGCTAATATGTTTTTTGACAAGTTTAGCTGGCGGGGCCATATGTTTAAGTTCGTCGGCTTTAAAAATACCTACATTGCCTGCACGCAGCTCACCAGCGTCTTTGGTCAAGCCCTGCATTAATAACTTATGAGCTTTAAGCAATGATTCAAGCCTGCTGGCTTTAAGGCTCTCGATGGCATCATAAGCCTTAATAGCGTTTTTAACTTCTAAGATATCTTTAGTTGGACCTATGATTTTTTTGCCGTTGATAATATCAGTTATTTGCTCTTGGCTAAGTTTATTACCCTCTATAACTAGTGAAGAATAAATGCTCATTATGCGGTTCTTGCGTCTTAGTTGCGGCTCTGGTCTAGCAATCGCCAGACCCTCATATAAACCAAGCTGCTGGGATATTTCAGCGATTAGCTTAAGGGCTTTTGAGCTTATTTTATAGGGTGGTTGATAGCTCATAATGATAGTATCATTTGATAGTATCATAGCATAAAGGTGACTTACGTCACGGACCTGCGAATTCGACCACGAGTGCAGAATCTAAGCTGCTACTGCTTGCGTCCGCTTGCGCAATGACACCGGCTCTTTATAAGGCATACGCAGCATCGCAAGTTCAAGATCTTGCGGAGCATCTTCTGGCAGTTGCAGAAACACATTAGCACCACCACCATGAGCGTGCTCGCTGATTTTAATCTTAGATTCGCTCCACTTAGTTACGCGCTCAGCTGATAGCTTATGGTCTGCTGGGTGACCGCCATAGTAAAGCTCATTAAGAGTGAATTTATATGAACCGCTTGGCGTGATTAGTTCAAGCTCATCACCGGTATCCATGCGATTCTTAACTTCAAGCTCCACCACTCTAGTCTCTGGGTTATAAGCGGCAATGCGAGCAGCGTAGAGATGAGTTTGCACACAATGGTCTTTCTCGAATTCTTGTGCGGCGGCTCTTGCGTTGCGCGCATAGAAGCCCGGAATAAACCCACGATTAGCGGTAGTACCAAGTTCATCAAGAGCCCAGCGACGAGTCTTGGCATCAAGCGGCTGACCAGCTTCTAGCTTATCGAGCGCAGTACGGTAAGCACGCGCCACTATGCTTGCGTAGTATTCGGTCTTATTGCGTCCTTCGACTTTGAAACTGATGATGCCTGCGTCTTTTAGTTCTTCGAGGTAATCGATAGCACAAAGATCCTTAGAATTCATAATATAGGTGCCGTACTCATCTTCATCTACTTCCATATGTTCGCCCGGACGTTCTTTCTCTTCAAGATGGAACTCACCAGCTAGTGGTACATAGTTAGAAATCACATCATCGGGACTATGCAGCATGCTTTCTAGTTCAGAATCTGAGAATTTAGCTCTTATTTCTGCATCGGTCATGCCGAGCTGTTCTTTAAGTGCTTCGAGCTTCAGAGCCGCTTGGTCATTGATTTTCACGTTGAAACCCCAACGGCAAGTGTGCGAGCAAGTGCCTTGATTCGCATCGCGGTAATTTAGATAGTTAGACAAGAGACAGCGACCAGAATAAGCCATGCAAATAGAACCATGCACGAAGGCTTCAAGCTCTATATCAGGCACCTCTTGGTGAATTTCGCGAATCTCTTGGACATTAAGTTCGCGCGCAAGTATCACGCGCTTAATACCATAGTCGCGCCAGAATTTCACTTGCGCCCAATTGGTGTTGTTGGCTTGAGTTGATAAGTGGATATCAATCTCTGGGTGACGCTCGCGAGTCATGGCGATTAACCCGGGGTCAGTCATGATGTAAGCGTCAGGCTTAAGCGCCGACATCTCATCGATAGCATCCATGAAGCCGCGAATTTTATTGTTGTGTGCGTAAATATTACAAGTGAGATAAATCTTCTTACCGTGCGCGTGCGCGTAAGTTATAGCTTCTTGTACTAGTTCAATATCGAAGAATTCGTTCTCTCTAGCTCTCAGGCTATAGCGCGGTACTCCCGCGTAAACTGCATCTGCTCCGTAGGCAATTGCGTATTTGATTTTCTCGAGGCTTCCCCCGGGCATTAACAGCTCGTATTTATTGGTCATATTTTTTGCTACTGCTTCCAAGGCAAGGGCAGGAATATATTATGGCATGTTGGCTTTAAGGCTGCTAAACTGGTCTTAAAGCAAGATTATGGACGACCGCGAGATCCAAGAGATACTCAATGATAAGGACTTGATAGCTACCCCTATCCGCCTGATGTCGATAAGGAAACCGCAAGGCAATTATGGTTCGCTCCTGGCGCGCGCGTTTATGCTGCTTATTTAGCTGATGAGTTGGTTGCGACGCGCTATATAGTGCCTAATGTGGATTGCTATGTGATGTATAAATCTTTAGTCTAGGCTCTTCCTTAATGTATCTGGCAATGGTATATGGATGCTAGTTAAAAATCACGAGTATTTTTTGGCTCATAGAGATTTCCCTTAGTTCAAAAAAGCTACTATCGAAGAGATTAATAACCTCAAGTCCCTTTGATTTATAAATTTTAGTTATGCTTATATGAACAATCCACAAGAGCAGCCAAAGGACCTAATGCTTTGTAGGATAAATAATTTGGTGCTGCAAAACCTGCTTCCGTATCAGGAGTTCTGCCGTAGGTGATTGGTTGAACGGATATACCGTTGTCTCTAGCAAAGTCATAGCTGTGACCTACAAAGCCCACACTTGCAGTTGTTGCTCTCAAGCAGGCATCAGGACTTGGATCTACGTTTGCAGCTTTGCCCCCAGACATAAGTAAAAGTGCCTCAAATATTTTTCTGTAACCGACGTCTTTCGGGAAGGTAAAAAGTTTTTTTTCTCCGCGTTTAGGAATAATAAAAATAAAAGGTTTATGTCTTAGAGTGCCAGTGGAAATAACAGCAGTGCCTTTTTCTCCGTGTACTTGCAGTATATAGTTATGGTCATCTAATCCTTTGCCAGCATCGAAAGCCAAATCAACACCGCCGTTTAATTGGGCTTGAGTATACCAATAAGTTTCAAGATTAGGATCTCTATGAGCTTGAATATCTGGGTGATCTGGGGCACCGAGGAATACATTCTTGATAGATGAGAATTCTAAAGATTTATCTAAGATACGTCCGAGTAAACGTTCCACACTTGCTAAAGTGTGTACGCCCATATCGTAACCTAAGCCTGCCCCGCTAATTTTTTCTCGTAATAATCCTCGTGATTCTACAGCTTTGGCTAAGTCATCAAGATCTTGTTTCTCTACAAACCTGCCTGTAACATTTAAAATTTCACCAAGATGCCCTTGTAGACCTTGTTTGATAAAGTAGTCTAGAGAGCTTGATCCTAGAGCAAAATCAGCAGCGTATATTCTTCCAGGATGTTTTTTGTGTAAATCAATAGCAGCATCTACCTCTTGGTTGGGTAAGGTGATAGGTTTTTCTACCATGATAGGGGCTTTTGTTCTTCCCAGAAATTCCTCAAGTAGAGGTAGGTGATATTTGACGGGTACGGCAAGTACTAGAGCGCTAGGATTTATATTGCCTTTTGCAATGGCCTCGTTGAATGCTTCGGGGCTCAATTCTTTCTTATAACTAAAACCTGCTCGCTTAAATAATTTTGCTTGTTCTTTGCGGCGAGCTTCTGCAAGCTTAGGGTTTGCGTAGCAAGGATCTACTGAAATAACTTCCAGTTTGCCCGGGTGGGCTTTTTGCATGGCTCCCAATACTGGAGCGTAGAAAAGAGGTGCTACTGAATTTTTTCCGCCGCCACCACCAAAAATTGCGATGGTTCTAGTCTCTGAATCTCCATCTAGTAATTCATCAATGGGAGCAGGTCGCCTAGAAGCGGTGCTTTTGACGTGTTCAACATAACACCCCCCCCCGTATACTGCAGATAATTTCCCGATCCTAAATGACATAGATCGACATTATAGCTGGTATTTGTTATTTTTGCTTAGATAATAGATGGCAATTGATTCTATTACATAAATTATGTAATAAATAGGGTATAATTTATGTAATGAAAACCCCGTTTGACTATAGCGAGATTGCCACGGAGGAGCTGTTCGTTGGCAGAGAAGTGCAAAAGAAACTACTCGAAACCAATATTAGGTCTGGCCAAAATACCACGATCTATGGCCAAAGAAGAGTAGGCAAAACTTCTTTGGTTGCTGAAGTCGTGAAGAAATACAAAAGAGCAAATCCAAGACATATATTTATTGAGTTAGATCTATCCGTTTGCTTGAATGTTCAGGAGTTTATAGAGAATTTCTGTCTTAATTTAAATAAAGAAGTCAAAAAAACAAAACCGCTAGAAGCTAAGTTCCAAGAACTCGGTAATTATATTAGATCCATAAGGCCAATGGCAAAAATAAACTCATTAACCGGAGAGCCAGAATACTCTTTTGATTTTTGTTCGCCAGTAAGCAAGGCTCCTGAGACTTGTGATGATATTTTTGATTTGCTTGAGGCAATAGCCAAAGATTACGAGCTTACCGTAATACTTGATGAATTTCAGTTTATAGACTACTGGAATAATTCTAATAAGTTTCAATGGCAATTGCGATCTAGGATACAAAAGCAAAAAAATATAGGTTATATCTTTTTGGGAAGTTCTCAAACATTGATTAGCAAACTTTTTATGGAATCACAAGGTGCTTTTTATAAATCAACCACATTAATACACTTAGAAAGCTTTATTGAATCTCATAAATTGAGCAAATGGATTAAAGAAAGATTTATTACTACGAAGCTGAGTATTGGCAATGAACAGATTAAAGAAACTATTGATTTTACTGAAGGGCATCCATATTATACGCAGAAATTATGCAGTTTTATTTGGCATGAAGCGATTGCTTTAGGTAAAGCTCGCAGTATTGATAATCGTATTATTCATCAATCGATACGACAAATAATCAAACACGAGGCTAATATCTTTCAGGAAAGAATAGATAAAATGACTAGAAATCAAATGAAAGTACTTAAGGCTTTTAGTCGGCTTGATATGGGGGAAACGATTCTTGGACAAAAGGTGATAGCCAAACATTCCTTACCTAGAGCGAGCAGTATTAAGCTTGTTTTGAAAACACTAAGTCAGGAACTGAACCCAATGATTATCAAAGAGGGGACTAACTATGTATTTGAAGATCCTTTCTTTCAACTTTGGTTAAAAGGGTGAAAATGGAGCGGGCGACGCGACTCGAACGCGCGACATTCTGCTTGGAAGGCAGAAGCTCTACCAACTGAGCTACACCCGCACACAGCCCAAGATTTTAGCATGCTAGAGTCCGGGTTTCACCATATCTTCAGGCTTCACCCAATCATTGAACTGCTCGTTAGTCAGGTAACCTAGAGCTAGAGCAGATTCGCGCAAGGTCATACCCTTTTTGTGAGCGTTCTTCGCAATCTCGGCGGCTTTATCGTAACCTATATGTGGGTTAAGTGCTGTTACTAGCATTAGTGAATTCTCTAGATTGCGCTTAAGGTTCGCTTCATTAGCGGTAATTCCTACTACGCAATTTTCGCGGAAAGAATCAGTGGCGTCCGCCAGCAACCTACAAGAGTGCAAGAAATTATAAATAATTACAGGCTTGAAGACATTCAATTCGAAGTGTCCGTTCGAGCCACCGATATTCACAGCGACATCATTACCCATCACCTGCGCGCAGACCATGGTCATAGCTTCGCATTGAGTAGGGTTAACTTTGCCGGGCATTATTGATGAGCCGGGTTCGTTCTCAGGTAGATTCAATTCACCAATACCTGAGCGCGGACCTGAACCTAAGAGACGAATATCACTAGCGATTTTCATCAATGATACTGCAATTGTTTTAAGCGCGCCATGTGCCATGACAAGAGAATCGTGGCTGGCAAGCGCTTCGAATTTATTAGGCGCAGAAACGAAAGGCTGAGCGCTGATCTTAGCGATCTCTGCAGCAACCTTCACTGCGAAATCCGGATGAGAATTAATGCCCGTGCCTACAGCAGTACCACCAAGCGCTAGCTCGAATAGGTCAGGCAGCACAGCTTCTATGCGTTTGATGCTTTGGCTGATTTGTTGTACGTAGCCCGAGAACTCTTGACCAAGAGTGAGCGGAGTTGCGTCCATAAGATGAGTGCGGCCGATCTTTACTATCTTGTCGAATTCACGTGACTTAGCTGCAAGTGCTTTATGTAATTCTTGCAAAGCTGGAATAAGTTTGGTCTTGAGCGCAATTACAGCGGCAATATGCATCGCAGTGGGGAAGGTGTCATTAGATGATTGTGATTTATTGACATCATCATTGGGGTGAATTGGTTTCTTCGAGCCAAGCTCACCACCAGCGATTTCTATGGCGCGGTTAGAAATCACCTCATTCACGTTCATATTAGATTGAGTGCCAGAACCAGTCTGCCAAACCACCAGTGGGAAATGTTCATCGAGCTTACCAGCGATAACTTCATCGGCGGCCTTGGCGATTAGATCAGCCTTGTCTTGAGCAAGTATGCCGAGCTGGGTGTTAGTAATAGCCGAAGCCTTCTTAAGAATGCCCATCGCCCTTATCACTTCTATAGGCATTTTGTCGCCGCCTATCTTAAAGTTCATTAGCGAGCGCGCAGTCTGGGCGCCATAGTACTTATCCGACGGGACTTCTATTGCTCCCATTGTGTCTTTCTCTGTTCTGAACTTAGTTGTAGTGCTCATATGGCTTGATTTTAACATGGGGATTCTTGCTACAATAAACCATACGTTTTTATATGCTAAGCACACAAATTCAGAGCACTGGCGAAGACAAACAGCTTAAGGATTCCAAGAAACTCAAGATCCTTATTGTTGAGGATGAAGCGCAGATCACACGCTTGATTGAGCTTGAACTGAAGTATGAGGGTTACGAGGTCTCTACTGCTATTGATGGTGTTGAGGGGCTGCGCAAGATTAAAGACATACAGCCAGATCTTATTCTGCTTGACTGTATGTTGCCGCAAATCTCTGGCGAGGAAGTTTGCCGTAAGGTTCGTGAGAATGCAGACCAAACTCCAATCATTATGATTACCGCTAAAGATAGTGTTGAAGATAAAGTCAAATGTCTTGATTATGGTGCTGATGATTACCTTACTAAACCTTTTGCTACTGAAGAATTGTTAGCGCGTATTCGTGCAGTGCTGCGCCGCAAACCGATTTCACAAGCAGGTACTCTTGAGTATAAAGATCTATGGCTTGATCAATTGAACCGTCAAGCGCGCCGCGAGCAGGTGGATCTTGAACTTAGAAGTAAGGAGTTCTCGCTATTGCGCGTGTTCATGATGTATCCAGAGAAATACCTTAGCCGCGAGTTTTTGTTTAATAAGGTTTGGGGTTATGATTTCATCGGAGAAAGTAATGTTATTGAAGTTTATATTCGTTATTTGCGCTCTAAACTTAAAGAAAAGAAATATGGCAAACTCATACACACCAAGCGGGGTGAGGGGTATATGCTTAAGAAAGTTGATGATTAGAGTGGTGCTTATATAGTAAGAAACTCAATCAGAGAATCAATTAATTTAAAATTGCTTGTTTGATCAAAGGCGGCAAACATAGGCTGCGAGTTGGCTTCTAGCAGCATTGGTTTGCCTGTTTGTTTGCAATGCTTAAAGTCAAGAGCTGTAAAATTTAAGTGTAACAAGTCGGTCAGCTTGATAACTTTCGCAAC
>JAYVUR010000098.1:0-2813 GCA_043787715.1 Candidatus Melainabacteria bacterium | reverse complement strand
TCTAAGATTGTGTGAACTAGCTTTTGCTAGTACCGCATCTGGACTTAGTCCTTTGATGCTGGCTCTGAACTCATCTTGATTGACTCGTTGCTGTACGCTGAAGCCATCTGTAGAACTCTTAGCGGTACTATGTTCAGCCTTAACTCGCGTGATATTAATCTTACTGCTCGCATGGCTATTTATTTGGCTGTAGTTGATACTTTTATCCATGGAGATATAATTTTTTGTCTTTAGTTGCTGCCGCCCTGTCTAGATTCGCTTGCTTAGCTGCACGTTCGTTCTCTGTTTTATCCAGTTCACCGGTGGACATGGCAAGAGCCCTAGTTTCCGATTCAGCTTGTTCTTTTTGGTTATTGGCGAAGATGTGAGCATTTGCTTGATTTGTTTTTTCTGTTTTCTCTGCTGCTCTTTGTTGCGCAAAAGCCATCACTACGTTTTTTTTCTCATCACCAAGATTAGGATTGTTTTTGCCGAGTGCTGCTGTTGCGCCCGAGAAGCCTTTGGCCAAGCCACTTGGATCGCTGGTAGTGTTAAGGCTTACGGTATCATTGATATCTATTACCCCCTCTTCTTCGACATCATCTACGCTAAGAGTTTCTCTAGCATCCATTAAGGCTTGCAGGTTAAGTGCTGCTTCATAATCTTTCTCATCAACAGGACCGTTATAATCACTGTATGGCAGTGGAGGCAATTCTCTAGAGCTACTACTAGCTTTAGGCGTGTAGCCACTACCGAACGAACTATATGCCCCGCGATTTGTTACGGTACCGAAACTATCGAGACTTTGTTTTACTTGAGTGGTTGTGGCAGGTGCAGGCGCGCTTAGTCTGCTTCCGCTTATTGGTTGCGGGCCGCTAGGTACTTGTGAGCTAACTGCTTCAAAAGCCATGTTTTAGTCAGAAACCCTTATCTAAGAAGGCTTCTAAGCTATGATATTCAGCTAAGGTTAAGGCTAGGTTAAAACCCCAGATCAGTATTTCTGGTAATCACGATTTGCAGCTCTTGCCCCTTGGTTACAGCCGCTGGATCGCCATGTGAGAACAGTGCTACTACGCTACCAGCTAATAGGGTCCCTGCTACGGGTATTCCCGCAGTGGCTACCGAGATGATCTTGCCTTTATCGGTGCTAAGTAATTTCTGGGTCGGTACCATGGCTTTATCACCATAGTCAGTCTGCGGATCCAAGACCCCCTCGAAATTCACCACTCCTGGTACGAAGCTCAGATCAGCATCAAGTGGCACATAGTCACCAATCGGTGTAACCAAACTATCAAGCTTGATAGCGAGTTTGCCTGAGCGTGAGAGTAGGCGCGGACGTCTCACCACTGAGACTTTGCCGCGTATCCAGCTATTCTTGGGGATAATTAGTTTACGGTAATCACCTTCCAGATAGTAATCCTGAGTGACTTTCGCGCGGAAGCTATCCCCGATTTGCGCTGTCTCGGCTGAGATCGGCGTCTCAACTACCATGCGCAGCCGTGTGCGGGTCGGGATCTGCGCTGTCTGCGAACCGAGCTTGAATGGTGATGCTGCGAAGTCGCTCATTCCAGTGGGTTGCACGGGTTCATTATTATTAGGGCTGCTGACTTTACTGTCTATTTGTTCAGGTTGTTTTAGATCAGTAGTTAATTGTGCGGTGCTAGCAGCCTGGGCTTGAGCCAGTATTGATGCGCAGATAGCAGTGCTGATAAGGATTTTCCGCATGACTATATTATAGTTTACATTTTGCGGAAGAAGAAATAAAACCAGCTAAGTATCCCCATAATACTACTAAGATACAGTAGTAGCGGTAGCCACTGTGAGTCAGTCAATCCAAATATCATAGTTGTTCCCCTCTTTTGATTTGCATTCCTTGTAGGCTGCGTAGACCATTAGTATACCGAACATTGCAACCAGAGTATAGCTTATCCAATATGCAACTTCGTTGGTATTTGATGCGGCGGGTTCCTTTATCAGCAGGTTTGAGAAGGCATTGCCAAGTGGCCACACGCAACTCAGCCCGGCCACCATAAACGCGTTAGCCTTGTATTTATCGCTGTACTTCATTTAGTCCTCCTTGAAGATTTCGCTTGTGCTTATAGTTCTAGCAAATCAAGACTCTAAACGAAAGGGGTGTTATAGTGTAATAGTTATGATCACAGCTCTTTATATTTTAGGTCCACTAGTTGTTATAGCTGGCACTGTGACTTTTCTTATGATTAAGTCTCAGGAAGAAGAGTCGGCTGAACATTAAGAAACCTTAATCTTGTTCTTTGTCAAATAATAGGGGGCATAATACTTATATATCCGTTAGCTTCGTTGGGAGGCTAGATAGGAGAATGAATTATGAGTAATCGAATAGGTAATGTGGGAGGAATGCCAAGTGCTGGCGGTATCAACCCCTCAGATAACACGCAGGGCTTTGCAAAAATTAGCTCTACTGTTGCTGAGCATCAACCTCCAAAGGGCTCTACGACTTTTTTGGCTAAGTCAGTCGTTAATGCAGTTTTAGGTTTTACGGCTTTGGCTCTCAAAGCATAACGAATTCTTAACCTCAACATGTAATGATATATACGGCAGCCAAGCAAGACTCGATTAAATGGGTAAAATACTTAAGGCAGCCTCAAGGATAACAGAATGTCATTTAGCGATAAAGAAAAACGCAGATTAATAGCTCTAACTCGAGCCCTCAAAGAAGAGAAGGGTCTTAGCATCAAGAAGATGGAGTTAGATGGCGACATTGCCAGATTCCGTGATGCGCAGAAGCAGTTAGATCTTATTAAACAAGAATATAAAGACAGCCCAGCTGTTATCAAGGAAGCTGAAAAAGAATC
>JAYVUR010000097.1:0-11514 GCA_043787715.1 Candidatus Melainabacteria bacterium | reverse complement strand
GTGCTGAAATTGCAAGTGGTTCCGAGCTTGGCAATAAGGTACGTGCCATAGTAGAAGCTGGGGCTCTGGTTAGCAATGATGTTGTCAACGAGATAGTTTGCAAAAAACTCTCTAGTTTAGATAGTTTTATTCTCGATGGCTACCCACGTACACTTGAGCAAGCTAAATACTTGGATAGCTATACTAAGCTTGATTATATTTTTGATCTAGAAGCGCCGCGCGAAGAGCTGATCGCAAGACTCAGCGGACGCAGGCTCTGCACCAAGAAGAATGATGCTAACTGCAAAGGCAGCTTCCATTTGAGTTTCAACCCAGCTAAGCAAGATGGGATCTGCGATCTATGTAGCTCAGAACTCTATCAACGTAAAGACGATGCTCTTGAAGTTATAGAGAAGCGACTTAATGGATATGATGCTGAGACCGGTAAACCACTAGGTGATTACTACAGCAAGCAGAATCTAATTAAAATCAACGCCATGCGTAATCCCGATGAAGTTTATGCCGATATCGAAGCTAAGCTTGATTTGCGGGCTATTGCTTAGGTCCGTGCTCTTTGTCGTATTTATAAATGGAATAATAAGCTGGAAAAGCAAATACCGCTAACACCATCAGACCATAAAATATCTCTTGAATCACATCAGGCATCTTCATCCACTCCCCTCATAATTATATATCCTTTGTTTATCAAAGTTAGTCCAATCCTTGCTAAAAGCAGTAATAACACTAGACTTTGCCAAGTCAAGATACCATTACACAATTCTCCAAACGTTGTAAATTTAACTAGAACCGAACAAGCTTTCATACATAATGGCGTACACAAACAATACCCACCTAATCTAAACACCTCAGCCTGATACTTCTCAGCATGATACTTCTTATCCCCTGTCATTTTTATCCCCCTTATAAACAAAAAATGATCGCATATAGTGTCACAAAGTGAAAGGGGTCAAAAGTCCTCTGAAAATTTTTGCGTAGCAACGCAGTTAAGCCAAAGTTCTAAAAATCAGCAAAATAAAACGCAAAAATTAGGCTTTTAAGACTTGTAAATATTATTCATCACCAGGCGTCGAGTCATCAGGACCCTCATCTGCATCACGGAAAACATCAAGCTTATCATTCATATCGAAGATACCAAGCTCTAGTGCCTGACCGACTTTCATGGTGCGCAGTTCTTTATCGAGTTTAATGGTTATATATGCTTCCTTACCGGTAGTACGTCCTGCATCAATCTTGACTATCTGCCAAGGACCGACGAAATCTTGTTCTAGTAATTCCAAGAATTCTTCCTTCGCTTTAGACATCGCTTTAGTAGCGAGTTTGACTATCTTGATTTTTTTGGTGCCTTGTAAATATTCGAAGTCAGCTTCCTTATAACTTACCAGAGCTAAGTTACGATCACCTGAAGTAAGCACTCCTACTAATCCACCACGATAAGCTCTACGCTTATACATTTCTGGTGGTTTCACTTCTTCAATCTGCTGTTCAACAGCATCTTTGATGATCTCCACCACTTGACCCGGTATGGTGAAAGGGTTGTCTTTACCGGCACCCATTAGTGCGATATTAATCATCTCTCTATCGTAATTAGGAGGAATACCACGCTGACGCGTCACATCCCAAACCGGACCTAAATCAACACCAAGAATTTCTATACCCTTAGGCTGAGCCTTACGCGGTTCGCGTTTACGCTTCGCGTGAGGGGTTTTACTATAATCAGGATTGAGGTATTGATAACCGAAATATCCACCAACAAGAAGCGCGACAACTAAAAATATAAGGGTTTGTTTGCTAATCTTAATGCCCTTAGCGGCAGCTTGCTCAGCTTCTATCTCTTGCGCTAGCGAGTCATCACCGTAATCGTAGTCAGCATAAGCCTTATAGACTGGTGGTGGTAATTGTAATTCAGGAGCAGCTTCTTCAAGATCGTTTGCTTGCCCGTAATCTTGCTGCGCAAACACTGCATCCATATCAGCATCTTGGCTTTGCCAAGGTAGACCAACTTCTTCGCTAACGATTTCTTCTACAACTGGCTCTTCTGCTTCTTTCTCAATTGGCTTCAAGAAGTCCTCAAAACTCACTTCCTGAATGGATTCTACAGATGGTTCGGATTTAGCTTGCGCTGGCGGCACAGTAAAATCTGCACCATCACCAAACAAGCTTGGCTTAGAATCTTTGTTTTCGTCTGAGGGGCTTGTCAATCGTCTTTGGTAACCACTCTGAGAAGTTCTTCAACAGTGGATTTTTTGTTTATGACTTTTTCAAGAGCAACATCAAAAAGCGATTTAACTTTATTCGCATTCATGATATTCCTGATCTTCTCTAGGCTGGCACCTTCCTGAATAACACGCTTAATCTCACGATTAACGTGCATAATCTCGAAAACGCCTTCCCTACCTGAGTATCCAGTATTATTACAGTTTTGACAACCCTTGCCTCTTACTAAAGTAAGCTGCGCTCCCTCGGGCTGTTCAAGTATACGCAACTCATCAGGACTAGCACTATATTCTTCGCAACATTGAAAACAAACTCTTCTTAATAGTCTTTGAGCAACCACACCAACTAGCGCACTAGCAACCAGATAAGGCTGCACGCCCATATCTATAAGTCTAGTAACAGTACTTGGTGCATCATTAGTGTGCAAAGTACTTAATACTAAGTGACCGGTAAGTGCTGCTTGTATCGCAATCTCGGCAGTCTCTTTATCGCGGATCTCACCGACCATCACTATATCTGGATCTTGTCTCAATATACTTCTTAGTCCAGAAGCGAAAGTTAATCCGGCTTTGACATTCACCTGAACTTGATTAACACGCGCAAGCTGAAATTCCACCGGATCTTCGACAGTAACTACATTACGCGTGGTATCGACTAGCTTCGCTAGTGAAGTATAGAGAGTACTTGTTTTACCAGAACCCGTAGGTCCAGTAATCAGCACCATACCTTGAGACATACCAAGCCATGATTCGAACCCAGGAATCATATCCGGTTCCATACCAAGATTAGAAAGCTCAGTGAATGAATTCTCGTGCGGTAATAGACGAATAACACACTTCTCTCCGTAGAGCGTAGGAAGAGTAGAAACACGCAAATCTAGCTTGTTGTTATTAATTATCTCTGTAACCCTGCCGTCTTGCGGGATACGAGCTTCAGCGATATTCAGATCAGCGATAATTTTAATACGCGCGATCATAATCTTACGGTAATCAGCTTGCTCGTTACAAGGATACTTAGCCATATCACGCAGCACGCCATCTACACGAAAACGTACTATAAGGAACTTCTCTGTCGGCTCAAAGTGAATATCCGAGCAACCCATCTTAGCAGCGTTAGCCATTAGTTCACGCACTTCCCGTCCGATAGCATTCTCGTCCGTCGCATCAATAATCTTAGTCGGTATCGCATCGATAGTTTTCTGCAGGTCCGCGCCGAGTACGTTTTTTTTCTGCTCAGGAGCCTTAGCAGCAGGTTTGGTGCTAGCAGGACCTACTGGCTTAGCGAAGTTTCTATCCCAATTTACTCTATTGATTTTATTGAGTACTACCTTAAAATTATTAACCAGCGTACTTAATTGCTGAGCAATCTCATCAGGCTGATCCGCAGGACACGCTACGTAGAGGGTGTTCTCGCAGAAGACTAGTGGAATAGCCTTATCCTTAGGCCAGTTAGGTTTCATTGAAGCAATTAATTGCTGATCCAAGTAACCAATATCTAATTCTTGCTGAGCATTAACCAAGAGTTTAATAGCCTCATCAAGAGTGATTTCTTTTTTCTGTAATTGCTGAAAAGCTGAACGTTGTTGTACGGCCATAAGTATTTTATGCCCCTAGACCTATTTAAGTATACCTACTATGGATAACACCAATAGGAATCCTTCGCTTCGCTCAGGATGACACGTGGTCAATATAAGAATAAACTGCTTCGATATTATCAAGAATATTATTCGCCACAACATCCTTGCCCTTAAGATGATGCCCAACTTGATAGCTAGTCATTCCAAGCTCATTAATTCTAGCGTGCGCAAAATTATCAGTAAGATCATCACCAAAAAACACCAATTTATAATCGGGGAAACGCTTATGCAAATAATCTATACCAAGCCCCTTGTTAATATTATGCGGCATTAATTCAAAAACACCTATACCTTCTTGGACACGAAACTTATCCTTAAATGGTGGATAGGCAGCCCAAAACTTAGCTCGCATCTTCTCCGGTTCAGGATGAGTCTTGTAATGGATTGCATAGCTTAATGCCTTAGGCTCGAAAACCAAATGCTCTTGATCTTCGAACTGCTTAGACCATGCCTGCCAGTCAGCGAGATAAGGTGATTGAATAATTTCATCAACAGCCTCAGCTCCGTGAGTACCTATTAGTATGATTTTGTCTTTAAGTGCCTTGCTTATTACTAACTTAAGATTGGTTAGCGATCTACCTGTAAGTATCGCCACTACCGTATTGGGGCAATCGGCAAGCAGATTCAGCTTGGCTCCAGCTTCTTCACTCAGTACACCTTCTTCTGGAGTAACCTTGATCTCAACCAAAGTCCCATCAAAATCAAAAATATATACTGTCTTGTCGCGCACATTTTGAAGCTTATCATAGCAAAGACATGACCAACGTCATGTCTTTGCGCTGTAAACCACGAGTGCAAAATCTAAGCTGTCGCATGGGACGGGGTCCGTCGCTTCGCTCCTCACGATGACAACAATGACATAATATTACTCATGGCTTACACCCTTATCGCCACAGCCGACGGCAGCCAAAGCTATATCAACACTGCTTATGACGAAGCATATCATTCAATGCACGGTGCTTACTCTGAAGCATTAGAGAAACATGTGCTTGCCTGCCGTATCCCCGAGCTTGCAGCACAAGCAACTAGTCTTAAGATTCTAGATGTCTGTTACGGACTCGGTTACAACTCTGGAGTCGCACTGGAATTAGCCTCCAAGGTTAACCCTAATTGTGCAGTTGAAATCATCGCACTAGAGAATGATCCCGAGATAATCAAACTTATAGCCAGTCTTGAAGTGCCCGAGCATTACAGGGAAGCACATGCGCTGCTAAGCAATCATGCAAGCATTCAACTATTACTCGGCGATGCCCGCAAGACCATCACCGGACTAGAATCTAATTATTTCGATGCTATATTTTTCGATCCTTTTAGTCCAGCTAAATGTCCAGAATTGTGGCAAGCCCAGTTCGTCGCAGAGGTAGTACGAACCGCCAAGCCCGGCGCTTATATCTCTACTTATAGTTCTTCACGCATCGCAAAAGATAGCTTCCAAGCGGCAGGATGCAGTATAGAAGAAGGTCCCAAGCTTGGCAGGCGCAATGGCGGAGTGCTGGCGCGCAAGCTTTGCTAAAATATTATCCTAATGAGCATCTCTGAAGAAAAATTTAAATCCAGCACCAGTTATCTACTACCATTTGAGAAGATACATGGCTTAGGTAATGATTTCGTCATAGTGAATATAAGTCACTTGCAAGAAGCCAGCTCTAATCTCAGTCAAGAATACGAGCTGAACCTCACACGTAAAATATGTGACAGGAATTTTGGGATTGGTGCTGATGGGTTGATTATTATTGACAACCCCAAGAAATCCACCGAAGCTGTGCGTTCGTGGAGATACTACAACGCAGATGGCTCTATAGCTGAGATGTGTGGCAATGGCATTCGCTGTGCCGCCAAATATATTTACGAGCATGGACTCAGTTCCGAAGAGACTAAGTTTAAGATAGAGACACTAGTGGGTGATATTGAAGTAGAACTGCAAGATGATGAGCAGGTACGCGTCAACATGGGTCCACCTCGCGAGATTAAGACTGGTCTAAACCTTAGTACTAATAAGGGTTATAGCTTCAACTACGACTACATCTCCATGGGCAACCCTCACGCTATCGCTTTTTACAAATCAGATGATAGTGAGCTGTCCAAGATTAGCCTCAATGGACCAGATATAGAATTGCATGCAAATTTCCCGAATAAAACCAATGTCGAATTCGCTCGCATAGATAAGGATGGTATCAGGCTAATAGTCTGGGAACGTGGCTGCGGTTTCACTAAGGCTTGCGGCACTGGAGCTTGTGCCACCGCAATAGCAGCCATAGGGCAGGGTTATTACAAGAAAGACGAGGATATTAAAGTTAAACTCCCAGGAGGCGATCTTATTATCCGCTGGGATTCCATTACTGGCGATATTTACATGACAGGCAAAGCCATACTCTCATTTATTGGCTACTATAATGATGAGAAGCATTAAATGTCAGCCAAACATATACTAGCCACCACTATATCTTTTTTAGTCCTACTGACTAGTTCGTTCTATGTCTTCCACGAGCTGTCTCAACCTATAGCTAATTATGAAGCTATTACTTGGGTCTACGGTCTTGAAACACTTAAGCGCGAAGATATTATTGCTAGAGTCACCAAAGAAAAACTAGACGGAAAACCAATCTTAATGGAGAATCCCGTACGTATTAGCAATAAACTCAAAAGACACCCATTGATTGCTTCTGCCAAGGTCAAACGCTTTATAATTCCAGAGAGTAAAATCAAAATCTATATCAAAGAAAATAAATTCTGGGCTAGATACGGTAGCTTAATCTTAGATGAGAACGCCAAACCTGTAGTTAATTGCAAAAGATCTCATTACAATGCCCGCACCCAAGCTCAACTACAAGCAGCCATCGCACCATTAGTAACGATAGAAAGCTCTCAAGCACTAGACTCCAAAGACTTAAGCACAGTACTTAAACTTTGCAAGTTAATCGAGTCAAGCACCAAACTAAAAGTAACGCAAATCAAAGCTGATAGAGAGAAAAACTGCACTATTTACACCAATCATTATTATTTCAAAATCGGCTTACTAGACAGTAAGGCTCTTAAGCGCACCGAGAGAGTCACTCTGGTTTTAGATCAATTGCGCAGTATAGACAAAAACAAAACTGATCTTGAGTATATAGATTTATCATTAGCTTCATCAGAAGTAATACTCGGTCGCAAACAAGTAGCAGTGCCTATAGTCGTGAAGCCAAGCGCCGCTCCTATAGTCAAGAAGCTTGCTGCCCTAATGCCCAAGCCAATACCTAAGCCCTTGCCCAAACCTGTACCCAAGCCTGCTACTGTGAACTAGTATATTTTTCGTCATTGCGAGGAGCGCAGCGAAGCAATCCCTAAGCTATAATAATTCGTGTAATGGCTAAAAAACGCGTAAAAGTAGTAGTATCAGGAGCACTTGGCAGAATGGGTAAATCTGCGGTGCAGACTTTTATTGATAACGATCAGGAGTTTGAACTTGTAGCTGGAGTAGTTAGAGATTTAGGTAACGTAGAAGATCACGTCAAAGAAGAACTACTGAGTATGGGCGTAACTCTTACTGATAACCTGCGCGATACTCTGCAGCGCAAACAGGTAGATGTACTAGTAGAGCTCACTACCGCCGAGAGCGTCTATCACAACTCTAGGCTCGCTCTTGAAAGCGGCATCAAAACCGTAATCGGAGCTACTGGACTTAGCGATGAAGAGATAGCTGAACTAGGTAAGATTTCCAAGCGCCATCATGTCGGCTGCATTATTGCACCTAATTTCGCTATCGGTGCAATATTAATGATGCAATTCGCACAGAAGACTAGCAAATATTTCGGCAAATGCGAGATCATAGAGTTCCATCACGACCGCAAAGTAGACGCGCCTTCTGGCACCTCAATTAAGACGGCTAAGATGATAGCTGGTACCAATCCAAGTATTAATTCGAGCAACAAGACCAATCATGCTGCTACCAAGATAGAATCTAATATTCCTATTCATAGCATTCGCCTGCCGGGTTTAGTCGCGCATCAAGAAGTGATATTTGGTGGCGTCGGGCAGACTCTCACCATCAGGCACGACAGTATCGATCGTAGTAGTTTTATGCCGGGCATACTGCTTGCTGCGCGCAAGGTTATGCAACTTGAAGAGCTGATCTATGGGTTAGAGCAGATAATTTAACTACAATAACGCCAAGACCCGCTCCAGCTCAAGCTTAGAATTACGCACCCAATCACGGGCATATATCCTATGCACCTTCCAACCTAGTGACTCTAACACTTGACGGCGCAAGCGTTCACGATCACGCACAGTACTAGCAGATTGATAGATAGGTCCATCTGTCTCTATCGCTAATAGATAGTTATCAGGATCTTCAACTCTAGCTACAGCCAGATCAACACGATAATCAGAACTACCTAAGAGTTCAGTAACTTTATAACCATGCTCTTCAAGGGCAGCTCTAATGGAGCTTGCCAGATTATTAGATTTACCTTGGCTTACCCTTGACTCGAATAACATCGCTTGATCATCACTAAGGTTTTGCTCGCTAGCGTTCTCAGCATAAGCTAGATACTTCTTGAGCAAAACCGCTCCCTGAGCGCTAGTGCGCTCCAGATCTATGTCTGAAGCTGTGATAGAACTGAAGACCTTGAGCTTATAACGCGCTCGAGTTATAGCTACATTCAACCTACGATGTCCACCATCGCGGTTCAATGGACCGAAATTATGCGAAAGAGCACCCTTACGGTCACGCGCGTAACCAATACTAAAATAAATCACATCACGCTCATCACCCTGCACACTCTCAAGATTCTTGATGAAAAACGCGTCAGGACTATCATCATTAAAGAAAGTCTCAAGCTTAGGCTGCTTGCGAATCAGGGCTGCAAGCTCACGCTCTATAGCATCTTGCTGTGCTTCAGAGAATGCAATTACTCCAAGAGATTTATCAGGATGCTCCGCACAATGATCGATAATCGCCTGCGCTACCACCTTGGCTTCTATACGATTAAACCTCGCGCCTTTCTCATAACGACCAGCTTCCACCAGTTCGAAATGCACTCCATAATCCTTGGCTCTTAACATCGGTGACGGGAAAGTAATAAGCCTGTTATCGTAGATAAAATAATTAGAGAAGCTAATTAGGCTTTCGTGGCGGCTGCGATAATGCCAATTGAGCGTGCGATTCGGCAGAAACACTGAACATTCATCAAGCACACTTTCGAAATGGTTGTCTTCATAATCTGGATCATCTTTATCTTCTATATAACTAAAGAAATTAGTCGGTGGCAGCTGATTCGTATCACCAGCAAGTATTAATTGCCTACCCCGGTAGATAGAAGAGATGGCATCTTCGGTACGAATCTGCGAAGCCTCATCGAAAATCACTAGATCGAAATGTACCCTATTCTCCTTACCACTACTGGTGTCTATCAACTGACTTACAGTAAGCGGACTCATCATCCAGCATGGCTTAAGAGTCTGTAATAATTCTGGGATTTCTTTCAGCAGTAGTCTAATTGGCTTGTGACGCTTCTTCTTATTAATCTCCGCCTGCAATACTTGGATAGCTTCTTGATTAATCGGATTAGAAGCATACTCTATCCAATCCATAGACATAGTCTTAGCCAGTTCAGCGTTTACTTTAGTGATTTGCTTCTGATCTAGATCAACATACTTCTGGATTAGTAATCTCTGCTCTTGCCCACTAAACTTGCGCAAGCAAGGATTCTCCATCTCGATCTTATCCGCCCACAACTCATAGAACTTAGCTAAGAAACGCTCTTCAAGCCAAGTTACATTATACATAGAAGGCAAAGCAATCAAATTATCCAGCATAGGCTTAAAACCAAGCTGCTCAGCTTTAGCACTGATGTCCTTGTATTCAAGCCAATCTTCTATCTTATGAACATTAACAATAAGTTCTTCAAGATGATTATTCAAATCATCAAACTTAAGCCTATGAATCTCAACATTAGGGTTAGGGAATATCTCTCGATAGAACTTCATCTGAGATTTAACTACTTCATAAGCAGCTATCAGCTCTTCAGCCTGTTTCCTGAAATCCGAAAACTCATCAGGATTAGTGATAGTCTCCGCCAATTGAGTAGGCAGCTCACCAGTGTCGAACTTATCCAGAACCTTCTGCACCCACTTAAGAGCAGTAAGAGTCTCTTGCCAATTAGTATCGAAGTGCTTGTAAAAATCACCGAGCACGAAGCCTAACTGCGCCGACTCATCATTAATATCAGCAGTCTGCTTATCGAGCATCACTGCAGCCTCAAGATCAGCTATCAAGGTTTTAAGATCGCGCGCTTCATTATAAAGACTCAGCTTCTTAATCTTAGAAACATCACGCCAATAATCGACATTCAAGAAGCGCATTATACCGGTGTATCTAGTCGAGAATCGAGCCAAAAGTGCATTATGATCCAAATCCAAATAACCTTGACTATATTTGGTCATCAAGCCCTGCATGCGATGATTGCGCTCATCGTGCTCAGACTTAGCCCTGATAGCTACAGTGGTAACTTCTTGGATTTTAGATTTATTCAGCCAATCACGGCGCGGGAAGGGTGATTGCAAAGCAAGCTTGCATGCTTCAGCCAACCACTTGAATTCTCTAAGATTAGTTACTTCACGTCCAAAATAATTAAGTGAAATAGGGTCAGCATACTGCTTGAGTCTGCGCAAGACACGCTGAAACTCAAGAAAATTAGATTTAATATCATTCTCGAGTTCAAAGCTAAGCTTAGCAACACTTGCATTACGCCAAACAAAATCCGAATAATTACAGAGTATCTCTGATTTCTTAGCTAGTTGCTTGAATAAATAATTAATCTCAGCCAATTCAGGCTGACCGATACGTTCTATATTCTTAATCGTGAAGGTGATCTCACGCTCAGCTTCAGGTAATTCGACAGCCAATAATTGCTTGAGACGGCTAAGCTCTCCATAGATCTCGTAGAGCGACATATCAATCGGTGAGCGCAATTGATGCAGCTCATCTATACTCATTTGTATTTGTTCTTTGACTTTATTGATGTCTTCTATATAAGTGCTGCGCTTAGAATCTATCGCAAAAGATTTAATCGCCTCCAACGAAGCTCGAAGATCCTCAGCAATATCTGACTTCTTCTGCTGCGAACCATGTATCTCAAGACAAAAATTATTCAACTTACTCTGCTTCAATCGATTAATAACGACATCAAGTGCTGCTTTTTTCTCACTGACGAATAAGACTTTTTTACTTTGACTAAGAGCTTCAGCAATAATATTAGCGATGGTCTGCGATTTACCAGTACCGGGCGGCCCCTGAAGAACAAAACTCTGACCAGCCTTAGCTGCATAAACCGCTTCCTGCTGACTACTATCGGCATCAAGGATCTGCTGCGCAGCGTTAGCATCTATCTGTTTATCAATCTGCTTAGCTTCTATAAGATTCGCTAGCGCACTACCAAACTCTTCAGCCGGCACTATCTCACCAGCTATCTGTCTAACCACAGGGTGCTCTACTATCTTCGCTCTATGATCCTCAAGATCCTTATATAGAGCCAGCTTAGCAAAAGAAAATAAACTCAAACTCGATTCATCAATAATACGCCAAGATTGGAAGCGACCAGTGTTAATTACTGACTGGATTTCAGCAATAAGAGCTTGCAAAGTTTCAATATTATCCACCTCATCTAAATTCTCCGGATTATCAC
>JAYVUR010000096.1:0-2216 GCA_043787715.1 Candidatus Melainabacteria bacterium | reverse complement strand
GGTATGTTTGCAATTTCAATTACGGATTTTATTCAAACTGTAGTCATTATCATTGGTTTAGTAGTTATAACTGCCAAGCTAGCTTTTATCACACCTGATCTAGGCTCTGTATTAAAGGGTTATCCAGCAGGTTTCTTTAATTTCTTACCGCCGCCATCTACTCAGGCTTGGCTTGATTATGTAGCAGCGTGGATGGTTATTGGCGTAGGTTCTATAGCTCAGCAAGATGTATTCCAGCGAGTGATGACATCTGATTCAGAGGACAATGCCCAGCTATCTTCCTATCTAGCTTGTGCTCTCTATCTTACGGTTGGGACTTTACCTTTAGTGATAGCAATATTAGCTAAAGCTAATGGGCTTATAGATCTGCATCATCTCAATAAACAAACTTTACTGCTTTCTGTTATAGGTAAGGATGATATTTGGTTGCAAATTATGTTTTTCGGAGCGTTCTTGTCTGCCGTGATGAGCACCGCCAGTGGAGCTATGCTTGCACCAGCTACAGTGCTAGCTGAGAATATTATTAAGCCAGCTTTAGATCATAAGGTTACTGATAAACAATTACGTGCAATTTTGCGCGGCTCGGTGGTGATTATCGCTGTAGCGGCTTTGATTATTTCTCATGGTGACAAAACTATCTATGAACTAGTGGGTGGAGCTTCAGTGGTAAGTTTGGTTTCTTTGTTTGTACCTCTAGTCATGGCTTTATATACTAAGACCGAAAGTGAACTTGGCGCACAGTTCTCTATATGGTTTGGAATATTAGGTCTACTATATAGTGATAATTATGGCGTTAGTCTTTTGGGTATTAAATTCCCTGGCTTAATCGTGGGGCTAGTAGCGAGTTTATCTGGTTTTGCTTTGGCTTGGATCATTGAGCATCCTATGCTTAAACCTAAGCGGGCTTAGTAGGGGGTGGCGTCGAAGATGCTGCACTCACGTTGAAAGCGCAAAAACAAGCCGTAGGGCTTGTTTTTGCTATGATACAATCCCATTCTGAGCATGCCTCAAGAAAGCTTCAATATCCTCTCGGTTGTAACACTTCTGGGAGGGACTGCACTACTACTTAATGGTCTTGATGTTATGGACCTGAATTTGCGCAACGCCGCAGGTCCAGCCTTCAAGCGCGCTATTGAGAAAGCAACCGAAAATACTTGGTGGGGACTTATACTAGGTACCTTAATTACTGCGGTGGTGCAGAGTAGTACGGCTGTAACTTCTATACTAGTGTCTTTCGTTCAATCTGGACTAATTGCTTTTGAGCGTACTGTACCTGTGATGCTAGGAGCTAATATCGGTACTACCGTTACTGCTCATATAATGGCTTTTAATATCATCAAATGGGCACTAGCAGTAGTGTTCATCGGATTCATGATACAGACTCTAGCTAAGCGCAACCAGACTATATATATAGGTAATGCGATTATGGCAAGTGGTGTGATGCTATTTGGCTTGCATCTAATGTCTGAATCGATGAAGCCGCTTAGATATATGCCAGTCTTCTTAGATTGGATGCAGAACTTCGAAAGTCCGTTAGTGGGTATTCTTGTAGGTGCGGCTTTTACTGCTCTTATCCACTCTAGTGCTGGTGCTCTTGGGGTGATGATTGGTCTTGGCATGCAGGGCTTGCTTACGGTAGAAGCCGCAGTGCCACTGATGCTGGGAGCAAATATCGGCACCTGCGTAACTGCGGTAATAGTCTCGCTTAAGACTTCATATCAGGCTAAACGTGTAGCTGCTTCGCATATTGTTTTTAATATACTTGGAGTTTTACCTTTTGCTTTTGTGGTGCCGCAATTTACTGCCTTCGTTAGTAGTTTTACGCCGCCGGGTAATGTGGCGCAGTTTATTGCTAACTCACAAACAGTGTTTAATGTAGTCACTGTTGGCTTGGCTATTCCGTTTATCAAGCAATTAGTCTGGATTAGTTCAGTCTTGGTGCCACCAGATGAAACTGCTATCCATAAGAAATATGTTCTACCCGGGGTTAGTAACTTTTCGCAAAACCCTGATATAGCCCTAGTGCAGTCACGCGATGGGGTGCGCTGTTTGCGCAGCATAGTTCGTGAGATGCTTTGCGTGGCTGGTAAATATTTCTTAAATCAACACAAGCTAGAATTCGCGCGTATACAAGATTTGCAGCGTGATCATAGTGAACTGAGAAGAGATCTCTTGAAGTTCCTTAGCAAGGTTAATGCTAGAGGTAATTTTAAACT
>JAYVUR010000095.1:0-22301 GCA_043787715.1 Candidatus Melainabacteria bacterium | reverse complement strand
GACTTGATGAAGAGGCTAAGGCAGATTTGGCTAAGGCGGATACTGCAGAGAAAGTACAAGCGAGACTAGCTAAAATCCCGGGTATGGCTGAACTGTTCAAGGCTGATCCTGCTGCAGCAGCTCGCATTGTTAATGCTGAGCGTAATGCTTTAGCCCCCACTAATTTTTTTAAAGCACTTCAAATCAATCTTGCGCAAGCAAGAAGTACTGAAGAAAAAGCTGAACTGAGCAAAGCTTTAGGCATGGCTCAACCTTTTAATGGTCCCGTGGTGCAAGTCGTGAATGATGGTAATCCAAGTACGGTAACTACTAGCTCGGCTGCAACTATAGTAATTCCACAGGCTACCTATGGAGCTGCTGATGTTAATTCTTTGGTTAGGGTTAGTCTAGCTAATTCTAATGGCGATTTGCTTCTTGAAGTAGGTAATTTTAATACTCCGGGAGCTACTGTCAATCGTGTGATTATTCCTCAAGAGTTTGCTAGTTCAACTAGACTTGCTTTTAACAATAAAACCCCAACTGGTCCTGATGATTGGCATTCAGCTTTATTACCTCAAATACAAGTCACTGGTGCAAGCGCAGCTGACCAAGCTTTATTGCTTAAACTACTTAATCACGAGCTGGTAACTCACGATCTTGCTAAGAGATTTTTAGATATAGAAGGTTTTGCCAAATTGCAAGGCAAAGCAGTAACAGAATTAATGGGTCGCTTCAAAGAGACTTTAGCTACTGCGAAACACGAGCCTGTTTCTTTGGGTGAAGTTAAGGCTAATAAGGGAGCTGCTGCTCTCACTAACTTACCGGTTCTTAGTTTTAGTCAAATCAATAAACGCTCATTAAGGGTAGAGATGGCCAAGTTTGATTCTAAGACTTTAACCGATTTTGCTAGTGGTCTTGTCGGTAAGCTTGCTAACCCTTTACAGGCTAAGGTTAGAGAAATAATGTCAGGTGCTGATGTTCTATTCTTAGCGCTTAAAGCTACAGAAACAGCAGTCGCTGTACCTAATTTCAAGGTGAACCAAGATTTAACTATTAGTTCTCAAGCTAAGACGGGTGAACCGACGGCCGTTCTTATTAAGGCTGGCACAATTCTTGCCAAAGAAGATAGAGCATTATTAGAAGCCATGATTGCTAAAGAAATTAATGGTGTGAAATACAGCGTAGACGCCTCTCTAACTAAGGCTTTAAGCCCGGTGACTACTTATGTGATTTCACATACTAACCCTACTACTAACAACATTGAATCTGGCATGATTCATCTAGATTCGCGTGTTCAAGTGGTTGCTGTGCCTCATGCGGATGCTGGTTTATTCTCAACTGATACGCTAACAAGTTCTAGTAATGTTGGAACGACTATTATCGGTGGAGATACCAAGGCAACTACAACAGCTAGCACAACCATTGTTGATGCTAATCAGGAAGCGGTATCAGCGAAGCATCTCAATCCTACTGCTGTTAGCCATGAAACTACTGCAATCAAGGATCCGAATCCAGATCAGATTACGGCTTTATTGAAGAGGTTTGAAGAGGCAGCTAAGAAGGCAGAAGAGGCGACTATTCTTGGTGAGAATCCAGCAGCTTCTAAGGACGCGAAACTTCCATCAGTAGGTTGGTTCAAAGGTCTGTTCGGCAAGAACTAAACTACCACCGCTCCTTCATCAACGGCTCTTAAGAAACGATATTCTGCTTTAATTCCCGCACTCTGCAACCAAGCGGTTTGCATGGCGGCACCGACAGCTTCTGCTGTGGCTTGATTATCCACTACAGCTATTAATGTGGAGCCTGCACCAGAAAGCATGGTGCCAACAGCACCCGCTTCAAGCCCAGTATCCAAGACATATTGCATACCCGGTACTAGTGTGGCGCGGTTTTCTTGATGCAGGCGATCTTTGAAGGTCTTCTTCAAGACTTCAGTATTTTTAGACGCTACTGCTGCTACTAATAGAGAGCTGTAGCCGATATTAAATACTGCATCTTGATAATTTACTTTCGCTGGTAATATCGCTCGCGCCTTAGCTGTTGGTGTTTTGAAGTTTGGCGTTACCGCCACGAAGAAGAGATCTTGATTCCAAGCTAGCTTGATGTAACTAAGTTCTTGATTGGCATAAACACAAACCACAAACCCCCCCACTATAGCTGGAGTAATATTATCGGGGTGCCCATCAAGCTGAGTGCCGATTTTAAGAATTTGCTCGCGGCTATAATGTGCTCCGCCATTGCTTTCTATAATCCGCGCTGCTGCCATTAAACCAGCAACTATTGCGGTGCTACTAGAACCGAAACCCCCAGTTACTGGAATCCCTGCTTCAAAATGTATCTTGATAGGCGGAGTTGCTAATTTCTCTTTCTTGAATAAATAATCGAAAGCTCTATAGACTAAGTTGTCTTTGTTGTATTCAACGTGTTCTTCGCCAAGGTTGGAGCTGTAAATCAATGTCGCGACGTCATCGCGAGGCGACGCAGTCGCCGTGGTGACCCCCTTGCCGCCACTAGCCGCAGGCGAAGCAATCCATTTAGTATCAAAACTGTAGTTATTATAGAGACTCAGCGCCAAGCCAAGCGTATCAAAACCCGGACCGAGGTTCGAAGTGCTAGCTGGGACTTTGACGGTGAATTGCATCTATATAATTTTACCCTGCTAGTTATTGGTAATATCTCTGCTTAACTGGTTTGTGCTTACAGGCTAATTTAAAGTCTGATTTTAAATTAGCCTGTAGATCATTCACAGATATTTTTATACTCTGACTTCAAAAATATCTGCAAGTGACTTAAGCGCATTGTTGATCTTAATGCCTGAACGCCATGATTGAAAGTCACAACAGGCTATATTATTTTGAATGTCGCCCATTAGCCGCGTTAGTAACTCAGCGTATATAACAGTCCCAACTAATGGCGGTCGGCTCAGAATTGGACAGGGCGTATTTGATAAGTTCTTTAACCCTAATGAAGCAAGAACCCATGTTAATGATGAAAGATTAGTACTAGCTTCTTTGCGTCTAGGTAAATTACCAAAAGCAGTTTTTGCTAGAGCAGAATCTGAGTTTCCTTTTGCTTATGATCAAGCTGCGATGCAGGCATGGGAAATAATAGTGTCTCTATCTAAGCGGCGTGACTACCACGATAAATTTGACTTAGCTTCTATATTGCAAAACTTCCTGCATGCACGAGTACCTATGATCCCAAAAGCACCAAATGATAAGTGGATGAATGATGATTTTGACAGAATCAGGTCTTATGCTTTTAGTTTAGATCTTCCTCAAGGTGATGAGCGCGCAGAGGCTTTTGTTGATTTCGTAAAACAGATCTCTCAGGACAAACCGCTTAATGGTGAAAAATTGAAAACACAATGGCGAGAAAAGCCGATTAGAATACAATATCAATTTCCGGCTCTAGCGGACGATGAAACCGGTGAAACAGATTATTTAACTGGCACAGTCGTAATATCTGCTAAGGCTTTCAGGGATGATCCAGTTTTGTTTGCAGCATTTATAGACGCCATTGTTTATAAAGCTGCTGATCTCAATAACACAGGTAGCCGCAAAGCCTTAGTAAATACCCTTAATACCCTCTCGCAATATTCTTTTTGGTCCTAAGCTATCCTTATAGCTATGCCCGACATCCCCCGCCTGCGTTCAGCCATTAAGACCCGCGATGGTTGGTGGGCGAGTATCTTCGCTGGTCCTGCGGCGAACCGTCTGCTGCAACCCATTGCAGATATTCAGTGGATCACGCCGAATATAATCACCACCAGCTCATTTGCGATCGGCATACTAGCTGCTTATTGTTTTTACACTGGTGCATATTTAATTGGCGCGATATTAGTTCAACTATCCTTCATCGTTGATTGCATGGACGGTCAGCTCGCGCGTTACCGCCAGCAATTCTCTAAGCTCGGTGCTTGGCTTGATCGTATTAGCGATCGCATTAAGGATTTCATTTATTTTTTTGCGTTAGCACTTGGTTATTATCAGCGCAATCCACTAGGTTTTAACACCGCTTGGGGAGAGAGTTATGAGGGTTGGCTAGTTTGGCCGCTAGCGATGATAGCGAGCTTCACTGTGTTTTTAATTGATTACTATGTGAATCAGGATATGAAATTGGACGTGAAATCACATCAGCTGCACTCGCCCACGGCAACGCAGAAAGGTGACCTAAGTCACCTTTCTGCTATTCTCGAACTCGGACGCCTTATCTATCGCTTCATACCAATACTTAGATTTAACATCGGCGAACAAGCATTGCTTATCAGTATTTTCACAGCACTAAACCTAGTACCAGAGTTACTCATACTCTTCGCTTTACTCGGCACGGTATATAGCTGCTACTGGCCAGTAGCGAAATACCTAGGCTACACAGAAAATAAGAACCTAAGCTGACATAATAATATTGTTATAATACTAATATCAATTAAAGCCGAATCTAAGGCAAATATTTATATTATAGTTCGTCATAGCACTGGAATTTATATTAAAATAATAACCTTAAACTGGTGAAAACATCTACGGCACAATTATCAGCGAATGAAAAATTTGATGGTATCCCAACTAGAAAGGGAGCCTCTGAGCGTCGCGATGAGATAGTCGCAGAAATAAAGCATAACGAAACTAGAGTTCATGTATTGAAAGAAGAGCGCAAGAAGGCAATAGCTTTAGCATTGGATAAAGATCCGCAAGCTCAAACCAAGTCTAGAGACCAGAATAAACTGATAGCTAAGATCGAGGAGGAAATCAAAAATTCTAGAGCTAAGCTCAAAACGACAGAGGCAGATTGCGCAAAGCTAGCTAAAAATCTACCAGTACCAGTCCCAGAACCAATTGACCAAGCACAGGTGAAATCTAAAATCAAAATCAACAAGTTGGCTTTAGAACGACGTCTTAATGAACTTAAAGTAGAAGCTGGTTCTGATATCAGTGCGCATAATCTTTATAACAACACACTTAATTTTTCTAATGCGCAAGTAGCTACGCTGAATGATCCTAATGTTCCTATTCTATTACCATTGCTAGAGAACTTTGCCATTTATTTTCCAGTGCTTAGGGCAGCTGTTCATCTTGAAATCACCAGAGGGTTAGAGAAGCTTTTGAAAAGCCATAAGGCTGCTGATGTCTTATTTTCGAATGAAGAATTAGCTAGAGTCAGACGGTTAGAGACTTTTTATGAGAGTTTAGAGCTTTTAGAAAAGCACTACAACCAAACTACTGAAGCCATTAAAGTGAATAAATATTTCATGCAAACTCCTGAGCAGATTAGCCTAGCCATGCGTACGGATAGTAATTTGCACAAGTTAGAACAAAATATTGTAAACGCAGACACTTTAATTAGAGAGGTTAATCCGTTTGTTACAGCGATGCAAAACACTCTGGCAAGGCTTGCTCCTAATACTTTGCCGTCATCTATAAATAAGTCTGTTAGTCAACATATGGAGGCTATTACTAAGCTTTTAGGCTTACTTCAGTTGCAAATAGAAATTGTTGTTGCAAAGAATCTGAAGATTGATGAAGTTACGCGAGAACTGCCTAAAGCTGTGCGTGCGATACCAGCATTACTACGCCTTAATGAGCAAGCTAATGCGATTTTCAAATCTAGAATTTTTTCGATAGCTGAAATTTCTTTTCTTCAACAACAAAAGCAAAATATCATCAGACTAGTTATAGAGTCTGTTGGTTTATATGCTCAAAAGCCTCAAACAGAAGATTTGAAAGTTTTAGTCGCGAAGTTTTATGATGAATATCTACTTCAGCAACAGAAGTATTTAGAGGCAGCGCAGGCTGTAGAGCTATCTCCTTCTACTACTTGGACGCAATACAATGAATTACTTAAGCAATCCAACGCCGCTACTTTAGCTGAGACCTATCCATCGTTGACTAAACTAAAATTAGAGTTAGAAGCACATGGTTTATGTCCAGAAAATTCTAGGCTAAGCCAGTTGAGCAACTCATTACATAGAATAGTTCATATTTTTGAAATGATTCACCTAGTGCAGACCTACTAAATTCAGCATATTTTTAAGCCGCTCAGCTTGCAATACATATTAAAGTCCCTTGAGAACTCTAGCTACTGCAAAACTAAAACCTTTACGAAATCTAATCCAAGGGGCCTATCTTTATCCGCATAGGCCTTGCTAGTATTTAAATCCGCTCGAGAGAAGCACTCTTGAGTTAGGCAGTAATGCCTGAACCAGTAGACTGAAAACTGAATAGTACAGCCCGCAATTTTTTTGTACGTGAACAAATCTAAGTAGGCCAGAAAGAATTTTCTTTTGCATAATCACATTGTGATTATGATGTCATGGAGAGTTTGATCCTGGCTCAGGACTAACGCTGACGGTATGCCTTATACATGCAAGTCGAACGGCTTCTTCGGAAGCAGTGGCGGACGGGTGAGTAACGCGTAGGAATCTGCCCCAGAGTGGGGGACAACTAGGAGAAATCTTAGCTAATACCCCATATGAAGTAATTTGAAAGGAGCAATCCGCTTTGGGAGGAGCCTGCGTTTGATTAGCTAGTTGGTGAGGTAAAAGCTCACCAAGGCGACGATCAATAGCTGGTCTGAGAGGATGATCAGCCACAATGGGACTGAGATACGGCCCATACTCCTACGGGAGGCAGCAGTAGGGAATTTTGCGCAATGGACGAAAGTCTGACGCAGCAATACCGTGTGAGGGAAGACGCTCTGTGGAGTGTAAACCTCTGTCGGAAGGGAAAAATTTGATGGTACCTTCAAAGGAAGCACCGGCTAACTCCGTGCCAGCAGCCGCGGTAATACGGAGGGTGCTAGCGTTGTCCGGATTTATTGGGCGTAAAGCGTTTGTAGGCGGCTATATAAGTCTGAAGTGAAATAATGGAGCTCAACTCCATCCTCGCTTTGGAAACTGTGTAGCTAGAGAGTAATAGGGGTAAGTGGAATTTCCAGTGTAGCGGTGAAATGCGTAGATATTGGAAAGAACACCAGAGGCGAAGGCGGCTTACTGGGTTACTTCTGACGCTGAGAAACGAAAGCTAGGGGAGCGAAAGGGATTAGATACCCCTGTAGTCCTAGCTGTAAACGATGAGTACTAGATGTCATGGGAATCGACCCCCGTGGTGTTGAAGCTAACGCGTTAAGTACTCCGCCTGAGTAGTATGTACGCAAGTATGAAACTCAAAGGAATTGACGGGGACCCGCACAAGCGGTGGAACATGTGGTTTAATTCGATGCAACGCGAAAAACCTTACCTGGACTTGACATCTGTAGAACTTAGCAGAAATGCTTTGGTGCCTTCGGGAGCTACAAGACAGGTGCTGCATGGCTGTCGTCAGCTCGTGTCGTGAGATGTTGGGTTAAGTCCCGCAACGAGCGCAACCCACGTTGTTAGTTGCCATCATTTAGTTGGGCACTCTAGCAAGACCGCCGGTGTTAAACCGGAGGAAGGTGTGGACGACGTCAAGTCATCATGGCCCTTATGTCCAGGGCTACACACGTGTTACAATGGCTGGTACAATGTGTCGCTACCTAGCAATAGGATGCTAATCACCTAAAGCCAGTCTCAGTTCGGATTGCAGGCTGCAACTCGCCTGCATGAAGTCGGAATCGCTAGTAAACGCAGATCAGAACGCTGCGTTGAATATGTTCTCGGGTCTTGTACACACCGCCCGTCACACCATGGAAGATGGTGACGCCCGAAGTCCGTGCTCCAACCCGTAAGGGAGGAAGCGGCCGAAGGCAGTGCCATTGACTGGGGTGAAGTCGTAACAAGGTAGCCGTACCGGAAGGTGTGGCTGGATCACCTCCTTTTAAGGAGAAAAGAACTACACTGTAGTTCTTTAGGTTGATCACGATGAAGTTAGTTAGGTAATTACGAAGCCAACTTAGAACCTAACTAATCGAGTGTTACGTACAAGAAAAGGCTGTGCTATTCAGTTTTGAGTTTACTCTCAAACAAATAAAACAATGACTCCCTGAGGGGAGTTTTTTGTTTTTGCCAAAAATTCTGTGGATTATTATAATGCAAATAGAACTAGACACTCGTAATATCTTGTGTTAAACTCGAGACTTTGTAAGAAAGCTCAGGGGGAGCCTATGACTAACACTATTATTCCTATTGAATTTAGACCACAGCGGCAGCAGCCACAAGCACAGCCTAGGTTACAGGTTACGGCAGAAGAGTTGAGCCAGTTGCAAGGGATATCGCTTAAAGTGCAACACGCCATTCCTCTATCGGTTCAAGAATATCAGTTATTGAATAAGTGTGGTTTTGCTCAAGTTAAGGACGCCAACATATTGCGTGCTGTTGAATTATTATTGCAATCGGCAACTATAGTTCCGCCTGCAAGACCTGTGGGCTCAGATCGTGGTACTACGAGTTTGTTTCAAGTGTTAAGTCCGGACTAGGCTTAGAATTTTATTTAGGGGTAATTAATCGTGAATTCAGTGCCAGCATCATCAAGAAGAATATTTTTATCCCGAGCTGCCTTAGCAGCAGCAGCACTAGCAGCTTGCCGCCCGCCAGCACCAGTTTTGTATGATCCACCTGCTAGGACCATTAAATTACATGCGCCAATGAACCCTCTAGCGCAGCTAGTTGAGAAACCATTTAATTTGCTTGAGAATGGTGTGATTAAATCTAAAGATGAGCTGAATAGAATGTTGAAAGAGCGTGCTAGAGAGGCTCAGAGGCTACCTGATTTGCCAAAATTCAAGCGATTAGCTGAAACTCTTAATCAATATCTTGTAAACCAAGAAGCCAATGACACAAAACTCAAAGAGGCTTATGAAGAAGCTAATGCTTGCTATGAACTACTGATGATGCATTTTAGAGATTTTGCGGTGGCTGCTACTGAGCTCGGTTGCCAAGGCTTAAGTGAAGAAGAGCTGTGTAATCAAATTAGTAAACAAAAAAATACAAATACAATAGTTAAGCTACAAGACAGCATAAATAACATTAACAGGGTTCTTGATGAGATGTTTCCAGATAAGATCTGAACAAGCCGCTAATGAAGCTGCTTTAACTGCGATTTTAAACAAGCATGGTTTGCGTGAGGTTCATAATCTTTCTGATTCAAGTTCTGAATTTGACACAATTAGATTTGCGCCCAGATTGGATGATTTTATTTTTGAGTTTAGTGATAAGTTAACTAAATTAGAAGCTTAACTTTCGCCGAAGCAATATTTGGGCTAGTCAGCTGCATAGAGCCCGGGTGTATAACCAGATCCAGATCTTCTATTGGAATCGTGCCTAGCAGTACTTCATCTCCGAGCACCAGTGCTCCAACGAAACAAGCACGATTAGCGAACTTAATTTCTATAGGTCCAACATAAGGACAAAGTTGCCTCTCGCCATTAGCAACAGTAACTTCGCGTTTTTGTAATTCAGTAAGTTCTAATTGATTAGCCACATGCTGAGGTATACATAGATACAGCGAATTAGTGCTTATAAGAGCTCCTACTTGTATCGTTTCTAGCCGAGGATTACAGGGATTAGAAAGCGACAGCTGCGAATAAACTAAGCCCATAAAAACATTATACCATTATATATGTAAGATGTCAAGCCTCAATTATTAAATCGTTCAGGCTTAACAAGCCCGAGAAAGCACCATATTATCAATATCATAAGATTAAATAATATGTATATTAAGATGCTAGAATATATACATACTTATTAATGACAAGCCCAGTCACCACTGTCACTGATAATCCAGTCAATAAGGCCCTTGCGGCCGCGAGGCAGATAGTGCCGCCACAAGTTATAGAGCAAGGTAAGGAACTTGTGCGTGAACAACTAGGTAAGCTATCTCAAGAAGCTAAGGATACTGTTGCAAGAGCTGCAGATAGTGGAGTAAATCTTGCTACTGATGCTGTGATTGGACCACTGCACACATTTTTGCAAGGGGCTAAAGCATTTCCTTTTGGTGAAAGCTTGATGAAAACCTTGGGTACTATGGTTAGTAAAGCCGCTAAGGAATTGATTCCTACTGCAACTAAGATCAATATTCCTGAAACTATTTTTATGGATATTTGTTATACGCCAGAAAAAGTTAATGCTGAAGTAGTCAAGCAGTTAGATGCAATTCGCAATCACCCGCGAGTGAAAACTTTTATCGATACAATTACTTCACCATCAGAATGGGGGGCTCTATTGATGTCACCAGATAAATTTATTGCTAAATGTAAGGATGTCTTAGGTATCAAAGATGAAGCCAAACCCGCTGCCAAGAAAGACACCAAGAATGAAAAACCAGGTTTCTTCAGAGCTTGTGTCAACTGGATAGCTGGCTTCGCTGGTCCTAGTGATCCAAAAGAAATAGAAGCTAAACTCAAAGGTGCTGGTGCTATCAAAAGCACTTGGTACAAGCTTCCGCCAATAGGGCGCAAGGTTGTGGTTTTTGGTGGTGGTGCTTTAGTTGCTCTTAAAGCTGTGACTATTGGTTTCTTTGCTGCCAAGATTGCGGCGTTCGGTATAGTTGCTTGGTTAGGTAAAGGAATGTTCTCCAAAGTCTTAGGTGGCGGCAATTCAGATGTTGGTCAGTCTAAGAAAAAAGGTATGTTTAGCTTTTTGAATCCACGTAATTGGTTCGGTAAAAAATCAGCAGTAGCAAGCCCAGTAGATGCAGCAGAGCAAGCAGCAGCCCCAAGATCTAATGGTGGTGGTTTTTTGAATAAAATAATGGGTCATGCAAGTACTATTGCTAATGGTGTTCAAGCTGCACAAAGAGGCGATCTTGGTGGTTTAGCTAATATGGCTAGGCAGTTTACTGGTGGTGGCGCGCCGCAGAATAATTAACGCGAAGCGTAGCAAAAACGTGACCGACGTCACGTTTTTGTGCTGTAAGCTCGAATGCAAAACCTAAACAGTCTTAAATGGATCGCCACGGCGACTGCGCGTCGCCTCGTGATGACAAGCACGTTGCGAGGAGCGTAGCGACGAAGCAATCCATTGAGCAATGATAGAATGATTAACGCATGGCAGAGTCAAGCACCAAATCAATGCTCGCACGCGATGAGATACTAGCAGCAATAGCTGGTGCCAAAACTGCTGTAGTAGTCGCTCACGTCAATCCTGATGGCGATACACTCGGCTCTATGCTGGCGCTAGCGCGCATGCTTGAGAAGGCTGGTATCCCGCGCGTCGATAGAGTGATGCACGATAAAGTGCCAGAGATTTATAAGTTTTTTCCAGATCAAGAACGGGTGCTGTGTTCTTATGATGAAGCGGATCGCAAGCAGATATTAGGTAGCTATAAGCTAAACGCGGATGCTAAGTTGGAATTTTGTCATCCTGAGCGAAGCGAAGGATCCATAAATAGTGCACTCGATATTGACATGACTTACGACATCAGCTTTAGCTGCGACTGCGGCAGCGTTGATAGATTAGGCAGTGCTGCTGTGGTTTGGGCGAATGCGCGCGTTAGTTCTAATGTTGATCATCACCTCTCTAATACTTTATTTGCTGATCTTAATTGGGTAGAGCCAGAAGCGACCAGTACTGGGCAAGTAGTCTACAACATGATCAATGCTTGGAATTCTAGTGTTGATGCTTCGCTCAAGAATGCTTGGGCAGCAGCGAAGGGTTCAGCTTGCGGTGATCCACCACCGACAAGTCACTTGGTGCGCAGCCGTGTCGAGATAGACTTGCAGTTAGCTAGCTTAATGTACATCACTCTACTGACTGACACTGCTGGTTTTCGTCATGCTAACACTAATGAGTTAGCACTGACTTGGGGTGCTGAACTGATAGCCTTAGGAGCTAGTCCTAGTGAGCTGTATAACCAACTCTTCAATCAAACTCCATTACAAGTAATTCAAGTGGGTGGAGCGGCGCTAGCGGCACTTAGTATCCATGAACTCAAACGCGGAAACAAGACTATACGCGTAGCCTACACAGAAACTACTCGTGCATTATTGGAGCAGTATCATGCTGATGATGAACATACAGACGAGATAGTCGATCATGTTATGCGCATCAGAGGGCTTGATGCTTGTCTTTATTTGCGCGAAGGGCGCCGCGCAGGAACTTATAAAGGTAGTTTAAGAAGTGCTAATCCTGATATAGATTGTGCTAAGCTGGCTGGCATGCTTAACGGTGGCGGACACGCTCGAGCAGCTGGTTTCAATATAGAAGCCAAGAGTTTTGTGGAGCTTAAGGAGAAGGTTTTTGGGCTGCTTAGTCGTTCTTAAATAAGTCTTTTGGGAAACTACCAACAGAAGCCATCATTACAAAAAATAATACAGTACCAAACATTGCAGCTGCCGGAACTAAAATATTAGGATCTTCATACCAGTTCATTGCTTATACCCCTTTTTATCAATTTTATCGTGAGTCTTTATACTGCTTAATATTGCAATTATGCCACAGACAAGGTGTGTTATAGCAAAAATGATCTGAAAACCAGTAGAGGGGCCTTCCAATTCACCGTTATACCAGTCTTCTAATAGCCAGCTTATTGGTGTGCATAAAGCTAGCCCTGCTGTGAATAGTGCTAGCGCTCTTTGCTGTAATCCATGTGTCCCCATAGTGTTTATGCATTCTGCCATATTCTTGCGCAAAATGAAGGGGGTCATTTTTCCTTTAGAAAAATTATATTTTTAATCTTGATAAACGAAATTATAAGCTTTTTATTGAATGGTATTTCTGGGAATCAGATAAATACGGCTTTTAAGCGATGTTTTTTTCGCTGACAATAGGATTACTATGACCTAAACCCTCAGCACTAACTTGTTTAGCTTTATTTATGCGTGCTTGGTCAAGCGCGGCGAATCCATCTTGAATACTTTTGGTCAGAGGATCATGAAGCTTTCTTTCGCTCAAATTAGTTGCAACAACTTTTGCTGTTTGCGTAGCATGTTCTTGCACTATATTAAGTGCGGCTTTTAGTGTTGGATTGTGATTAATCTCAGAAGACATCTACCTTATTATTAGGCCCCAACTAGGTTAAGCTGAGGTTAAGACGCTTACTCCACCCATATACGGCACAAGCGCCTCAGGCACTCTAACTGAGCCATCTGGGTTTTGGTAATTCTCAAGTATAGCCGCGACGGTTCTGCCGACAGCTAGTCCAGAGCCATTAATAGTGTGCACTAGTTCATTTTTGCCAGCGGCTGTTTTATAGCGAATTTGTGCGCGGCGCGCTTGGAAGTCATGGAAGTTAGAGCAGCTGCTTATTTCACGGTATTTGTTTTGACTAGGGAACCAGACTTCAAGGTCATAGCATTTAGCTGCGCCGAAACCCATATCACCAGTGCAGAGTAAGACCTTGCGGTAAGCTAAGCCCAGCGCTTGCAGTACTGCTTCAGCATCTTGAGTAAGTTTTTCATGCTCTGCTGCACTCTGGTCTGGACTACAGAATTTTACTAGTTCTACTTTATTGAATTGATGCTGGCGAATAATACCGCGGGTATCTTTACCGGCAGAACCCGCTTCAGATCTGAAGCAGGGCGTATAAGCACAGAAGTATAGAGGTAATTGATTTTCGCTGAGTATCTCATCACGATAAATATTAGTAATAGGCACTTCAGCTGTAGGGATAAGATAGAGATCGTCTCCTTCTATTTTAAATATATCTTCGGCGAACTTAGGCAATTGTCCGGTGCCATAAAGTGAAGCAGAATTCACCAGTACTGGTGGCATGGTTTCTGTGTAGCCGCGCGCAGCAGCACTATCCAGCATGAAGTTAATTAGGGCTCGCTCCAGTTTTGCGCCAATACCAGTTACTAGAGTAAATCTACTCTTCGCAATTTTAACTCCGCGCTCGAAATCGAACATAGCAAGTGACTCACCTAAATCTTCGTGTGCTTGAGCTTTGAAGCTTCCTGTCCATGAAGGCTTGACCCCCCAACTAAGAATCTCTTGATTATCATTCTCGTTAGCCCCGTCTGGCACTGAAGCATCTGGCAAGTTGGGAATAGTTTCGAGCAAACCAGTTACTGCCGCGAAGAGTTGTGGTTCTTTTTCGCTGATGTTTTGCAGTTCAGCTTTAATAGTGTTGAGTTTAGTTATAACTTCATTAGCTTCGGCTTCAGCGCTTGGATCTTTGGCGGCGCGCGCTTTGAGCTGACCTACTAGTTTACTGAATTTGTTGCGCTCTGCTTCAAGCTGCTCTTTGGCGATAAGTGCTTCGCGGTATTTAGCATCCACGGCAACAACCTCGTCTATTAGTAGAGCAAGCTCAGGCTTGCGGCGGCTTATGGTTTTTTTAACCATTTCCGGATCTTTGCGAATTTGTTTAATATCAAGCATTTACCGTCATTACAAGGAGCCTTAGGCGACGAAGCAATCCATAACTAGTATAATATATGGCTGTAGCTAAGCTTTATGCGCAATTATAGATTCTCAATTTTAGTTAAAGAAGGCGATAAACTCGACCTTGATAAGAGTTTGATTACTATTAAGAACCCAGAATTAATTCACCAAATTCGTAACGTACTTAAGCTTAATTTAAATACTATTGAACAGGTAACTTTAATAGATGGTGTTTCTCCGATTGTGCATGAAGTTAAAATGCAGAGTATTGATGCTAAGCAAGTAATTTTCAAAATCATTAATGAATTCGAGTCGCAGCGTGAGTTGCAGCAGAATGTACGATTCTTCGTGCCAGTGATTAAATCAGATTCTTTTGAATTGATGGTGCGCAAGCTTACCGAACTTGGCGTGCAAGAGTTTGTTCCGGTGGTATTTGAACGCAGTCAACGCAATAATGTTGAGAAAATCAAAAGTTCAGCTTTTAAAGAGCGTATCGAGAAAATCATCCGTGAGGCGACAGAACAGTCTGAAGGAGCGGTGTTTGGCAAGGTATCTAAGCCAGTTAAGGCAGAGAATATAGAAGATTGTTTTGATAGCCGTGTCAATGAGCTCAAGGCCTACGCTTCTGAGCGACTATCATTGGCTAAGGGTACGAGTTCAATGAAAGTTAAGCGTAAATTCAGAAAATTAAGCCAAGATCCCTTGCATCCACCTCGGTTTAATTTATTGGTGGGTCCAGAGGGCGGATTAACTGATAAAGAGGTGAGGCTTTTGAAAAAACTTAAGTTTGATTCGGCCTCTCTTGGAGCTCGCTTGCTTAAAGCTGAGACGGCAGCAGTGGCTTTGTTCGCGATAGTAGTTGACTTCGCTCAGGCGGTAGAAGAAGCGATCAGTATCGTTTAATTATACAGTGTTTAATTATCTTCGTTATCGCCCCTAGGTGAAAACCACTAAAACCTTGTTATAGCTAGGTTCTTAAGATTAAACAGATCTTAGATTTCTACTCCATAAACTTGATTTTCTTAACCGTTTCATAACCAATTCTGCGCATAACAGTGGAGTAGTGACGAGGGGGATTCGAAACTACATCAAGCTCACTTGGGGGGTAGCTTAATGCAGGATAAACATTTTCAGGTATCAGATTTTTTAGAACCAGCTGCTCTACTAGAGAGATTTTTATCAGATTGTGAAGCTCTTAGCGAAGAGATGAAGGCTGAGAAGTATTCCTTCACCTATGTCGCTGATACTGTTGCTGCTATTTATTATCATCGTGAGTATAATAGTGCAGAAGCTTTCATCACGGAGAACCGTGACTATATCGATGAGGAACGCGCTGAATGGGTTAAATACATGTGGCGCACTATGGATACATTAAGTGAAGAGCAGAAAGCTAATATTGTTATTGAGTCTTTAACGCAGATGCCGGCTATAGCTGAATTTTAACGGTTATCTCCGTTGCCATATGCGGAGGTCTGACACAGAGGGGAGCAAAAACGACACTTAGGTGTCGTTTTTGCGCTTTCAACCACGAGTGCAGAATCGCAGGGTTGCTATTTACTCGCCCGATACCCCACCGCCAGCGCCGCCACTAGACCTAATATTAGATTCGGCATCCATGCTGCTACGACCGGTAGTATTCTGCCTGAATCGCCGAAGGAATCGAATACGGTTTGTGACATATAAAAAATAAAAACTACTAATCCAATAGCGATATAACCCCAGTTAATAATTTTGCGTCTGCCGGTGATACCAAGTGAAGCACCGATTAATGCAAGTAGTATGCAAGATACAGGATAAGCAAACCTAGTATGGAACTTGGTTTTAGCTGGATTGAGATCACTAGTTTCAATAGTGTTGCCGTGTTTTTGGATAAACTGCCAGAGTCCAATAAAATTATAATCATTAATACTGCCGCTATCTTTAAGGATCTGATTAGGGTTGATGCCGCTAGGAATAAATGTACTATTAAAATTAGAAATCAAATCCAGTGAGCTAGTATCCTTACGCGAAGCATCCTTAATGACGTGACTGCTGCCACTTGTTAATTCCCAGCCACCGCGATTGCTAATCCAAGTACCACTCTTAGCCGTGTAGATTTGTGCTAGACCTTGTTGTGAGAAATCAAGAATCACAACGTTACGTAGTTTATCGTCTTGTAAATGTTCGACATAGAAAATACGACTAATCTTGCCATCACCGCGTTTCTCGAAATAGCTAAAACTGCGTGAGTTACTAGGCATCGGGTTCTTATAGAGAGCTAAGGTATAAATCTGCTTAGCAAACGGTGTGGTAATCGGCACTACTACTTCGCTTAAAAGGAAGCTGATAATAGTACCGATCAAACCTAGAATTATTACTGGTTTCATCAGCCTAGCGTAACTAACACCAGCAGCGCGAATGGCGATAATCTCAGAGAGCCCAGAGAGCTTCTGGAAAGTCAGGAATGTAGCAAGAAGAATGCTTATAGGTAGGGTCACCGCAAGTATCTGCGGAATCTCTAGCCCGAGTATCACTAGCCCCTTGTCGAAACTAGCTCCAGAGCGAGCGAGCAGCTTGAAAATGTCTTTGAATTTATCAATACCCAGCCAAACGCCAGTAATAATACCAGCACCACTTACTAGCGGTAGCCAGAATTCAGTTAGTATGTAGCGGTCGAGTTTTTGTAGTATGTGCATTTTCGTCATCCTGAGCTCGAGCCCTCGTCATCCTGAGCGTAGCGAAGGATCCCCGTGTGATGAAGCGGAGTTTTTGCACTCGCGTTGACAGCGCAAAAACGTGACCTAAGTCACGTTTTTACTATTATACTAAAGCCGCAGCTTCTGTCTTCACCGCAATCGCTTCTCTTAATGCAGTTATAGCAGCTAGCATCTCGATTTCAGTCTCAAGCTTGTTCACGTATTTGCCTACGCCAACACCATGCGCGCCTGCAGCGATAGCTAGGCTTGCAGTGTCTGGGCTAATACCAGAAGCGGTAAGAAGGAAACAACGCTCAGTCATCACACGGCTCAGTTCTACGGTGCTAGCAAGAGTAAGCTTCACCTTCTCGATGTGACCAAGAGCACCAGCGCTATTAGTAGTCACTAATGAAGCACCTTCAGTCTGAATTATATTCACGCCAGCAGCTTCAAGCCACTCAGCAAGATTGATCTGCTCAAGCATATCTAAATGACCAGGCACGGTGATAGACACTAGCGGTCTATCGCCGTCATTGCGAGCGGCAGAACTCACGTCATTGCGAGGAGCGTAGCGACGAAGCAATCCCTTACTCACAAGTTCATCAAGCCCACTGATGATTTCACGAGTCCAGTTACGAATTTCGCTTGCGCTAGGGAATATACCTTCATCATGCAAAGCTTCGAAGTTACCCAATTCAAGCACTTCAGCGCCAAGTTCAGCGGCTTTAATTAGTTCAGCAGGCTTCACCGACGATACCGCCACTGCGATATTCGGGCAGGCACTTAGTACTTCAGTGACTATATCTTCTTGCGCACAAATATCTACGCAATGCGCTTTAGCTTGCTGCGCCGCACGGGCGATCTTCAGAACTCGCGCCTTGTCATAATTATTAATACCCGCAATCACTTTGAGTGCTTGCTTAGATTTAAGGGCAGTTACTAGGGTCTTGATGTTTTTGTTCATGAAGACCATTATAACTTAATTAGCCCCAGCCAATTCTTCGGCTTTTGTCGGGATTATTCCTGTCTATAAGTTCTAAGTATTTTGGATCAGCAGCAGCTTCCAATTGATATTTACCACCAGTTTCGATTTTAAAAGTTTTGGTAGTAGTATTGCCACTACTATCTGTTACCCGTACTTTTACATGGTCACCAATAAAAGGCACACTAGTATAGCGAACTACTTCGATTTTACTATAAGTACCAAGGCTCTTAATTAGCTGTGGGCTGGCTTTAATAACAGTTATTTCGCCCATTTTTTCACTGGTTAGACCTGCTTCTAGCTTCTTAGTTAGATGATAGTCAGCAGAAGCATTATCAGCTCCCAATCGAAACGCACCAGGCCTTTTGAGCTCAAAAGTTTTAGTGGCAGTAACACCATTACTATCTGTTACTTGTACTTTTAGATCGTTAGGAGTAGTGGGCGAACAAAACATTTCGACTGTACCAAGAGGACTAAGGCTTTTCATTAGTTCTGGGCTGGCTTTGATAACAACTACTCCTTCGTCTGTTTTTTCACTAGTTAGACCTGCTTCGACTATTGCTTTTAACCCATTAGTTGCATTTCCGTCAGCAGAAGTAGTTGCTGTAGGCGGTGCTACGGTCGCAGGTGGTGCTACAGGCGGTGCTACGGTTGCAGGTGGTGCTACAGGCGGCGCTACGGTCGCAGGCGGCGCTACAAGCGGCGGCAGTGTAGGTGCAGTCGGTGCTGCAGACGGAGGCGGTGGTGCAGGGGTAGTAGGTGGTATTGGCGGTGGTGCAAATGGTGCAGGCAGCGCCTGTGGTGTTCCTGCAGGCGGCGTAGCAGGCGGCGGCGGTGCTACTACAGTCGGTGGAGGACCGCTGAAGCGGTCTGTTTCTGTAGGCGGTTTAGGTTGTGCTGGTTGAGAAGGGTTTGTTCCTCCTTTTAGTGCTTTTCTTATTGCCGGATAGTTATTAGCCTTCTGAGTATTTTTGCCCATGGTGTAATCACCACTAGCTACAACCTTTCCTTCTGAGTTTACAATTCGATTTGATGAGTCTAAGCTTAGCCCCTCAATATTATCAACATCAAGTTTTGTAAGTTCAGCTTGAAGCTTTTGTGTCTCAGTTTGTACGGGTGGTTTTGTTCCAGAAAAATCGCAAGGATTTGTATTGATTGATGGCACAGACATAATGATCCCTCTTCGAAGATCATTAGGCCTTATCTAGGTTAAGCTCTAGTTAAGAAGCTGATAATTATTGTGCTTTAGCTTTTGGTCCAGCGATAATCCAGTCTTGCAGGCTAACTTTAAAAGGAGCAGGCAATATTGGTTGTCTAGATTTAGCACCAAGCCAGTCCGTAAGTTCTTCCAAGCGACCACCATCATCAAAAAGTGTTGGTCTTGAAGCGCGGGGAGCTTTTTGCTCACCGCTTAGTTCTTTTTTGAGCCAAAACCATTCCACTGGAAGAATTTAGTTTCAACAGTTTTGCCTTTAGCACCTAATCTATTTACTTTTGTGCCTTTGTGGTAAACTGCAGAATCTTCATCATCTTCGGTATTAACTGTAAAACTGATATCACCTAAATGACTATCAAATGTTGTATGATCGGTTTGATTTGGTTTCCCGGAGATATCAACATGTTTGACGCTAGCGGCAGGTATAATCACTTCAGATTTTGTACCATCTTTTGCGGTGAATCTAAAACCAATTTCTGTTGGTCTTGTTGATAATGGATGTGTTATAACAAAAGGTTTTAAGCTCCCCTCTTGGCCTCTAGTTATTGTTAGAGTTTCATCTTTTTGCTGAATACTTACTCCGCTATTTTTTGTAAAAGTATCTACTTTCTCAGTTTGAGCTTTTGCTTCAGCATCGGCTTTAGCTTTTTTCTCAGCCAGTTCTGCTAGATAAGCTTTCTGTAAGGCTTCAGCTCTTGCTCTAGCGTTTGCTTCTGTGGTATTTTCTTTTTTGGTTTGCTCTACAGTGATTGCAGCTTTATGCGGCGCAACCTTATCGTCAATTTGTTTTTTAGAATCCTCTGTAAAAGTGCCTTTAAGAGTTTTAAGCACACTACCTGTTGCAGATTTGATTTCTATACCACCCTTAACAAGTTCGAATTTATAACCTTGCTCTGCAGCTTGTTTAGCAAACTTATCGCTAATAGTTAAGCCTGACATATCTGCAGTTAGCCCGTTGCGAAGTATATAAGCTCTATCCATAGCAGCAGTTTCTGCATCTCTAGCATTCATATTCATTAATAATTGTGCGCCTTTAACCATGATAATTCTGTCCTTTTTTATTCCTCGTACTAATAAATAGTGCTTGGAATAATGACTTTGATAGAAAGTTATCTAATTAGTGGTTCTTACCTACTAGTGCTAAGGCTGTCCCAAGTTAAATGACTTTTACTTACTCTCTAATCGGAACTGAGTTTGACTACGAGGGACACGCGAAGTCGAAGGAGCTACACGAGCCGGTACCGCCGGAACTGCTGAAGCTGGAGGGGCAACAGGAGCAGCAGGTGCTGCCGGAGCTGCTGAAGCTGGAGGGACAACAGGAGCAGCAGGTGCTGCCGGAGCTGCTGAAACTGGGGTGGCTACCGGAGCCGCTGGAGTAGCTGTTGGTTTAGGTGCCCTTGCTTTGAATAGCCCTGATAGCGAAGGTAGAGTAAACCTTATATTTGTTAATCCTAAGAAGCCCGTTGCTATTCCGGTGCTTGTAGCAGTGGCACCTACAATATAGAGATCCTTTTCAAGTTCACCTAGTAGACGAGCGTGAGATTGCTCCGTTACTTCGTCCTCTAAGATACCTTTAGTTAATTCGGTAGCTCCTGCTATCATTCCTCCTATCAACGTTCCTCCAGCCATTCCAGCAGAAGTAACTAAGAGTTTTCCAAGGAATATTGGAGCAGTTGTTTTAACTCCTGCTATAGCAACCCCAGCCATACCTACAGTAGCTAGTGTCGCTGCTGCAGTAGCAGCACCAATACCAACTTTGCCACTATAGTAAGTAGTAGTTTCAGCTGTTTCTAAGTGACTAATAGTACGATCTAGATCTTTATCGATGATCGCATTTTCGATTCTTGAGTTAGTGAGAGCAGTTTGTTTGGATTTATCTACTGAAGCGAGAATATTCTTTAAGTAATCTATCGCATCATTAGTCCTTTTTTCTGCTTGATAATTAGCAGTTTGCTCTAAGGATTGACTTAATTGTCGTCTTTGCTCTTGCATTGACTGGATTAATTTCTGTTCACTAGCTTTCATGGCTAATTGAGCATCATGGGTTCCAAACTGAATATCAAAGTAGCCACTATCATCGATAGTTTGTTGATTTTGCATAGCAGTTCTAATTTGTTTGTCTAGTTTTTTTATTTTAAGTTGTGTTGTTGTTTTTAGTTCATTTAAATCCATTTTATTTAGAGCCACTGGAGCCTTACCTGCACCTGCTGGAGCTGGAGTTGCTGGAGCTGGAGCCTTACTTGTACTCACTGAAACAGTAGCCACTTCAAATAATTTAGTAGCTCTATCAGTTAGCGAAGTTTCAGGGATGCTAAAAGTTTTCATAACTTTACCCTGTTTGTTTTTGATGCTAATTGTTAGATTTGGCTCTGCCTGTTCTATAGTAAACTTGTAGCCTTGTTGTTTTGCTAATTGAATGAAGTCAAGACTGGTATCAATAATTCCCTTATCATTAATCACGAAAGCCCCTTCTAAAGTAGCATCATTTTTTATGGAGATTACTTTAGCATTTGCTTTTACCAAATCACTATGACCGGTAGTGATAAGTTTTCTGTCTGTATCACTATGATTAGGATGTTTACTGAGTTTTGCTAGTGTCCTGATTAAGCCAGTATAATTTTTTGCAGCGTTCTGTGCTTCAGCTAGTTCTATATCTTTAGTTATTTCGCTGTAGTGATATTTTAAAGGATCAAGGTCTCTAACTATCCTATTAGCGGCATCAGAGAGCTTGCGTTGAGCAAGATCAATGCCAGTTGGGGCAATGGTTGGCTTCGGCGTTTCTTGTTTAGCTACAAGTACTTGCTCTGGTTCTAGTGCTATACCAAGATCTTTGCTTAGTTTTTTAATTTCAGCTTTAGTACTAGGCTGCAAGTCATCTGCTTTTAAGAGTTTAGCGATGATAGATGATGTTTTATCAGTTTGCTCAGGAGAGAAGCCATCATCAATGATTTGGAATTGAAGTTTTGCGATTAATTCAGAACTTTCTTTGCTTAGAAGATCATCATGAAGAAGATTGCTTAATACTTCATCGAATTCTTCAATTGCTGTTGGTGGATTAAACTTAGCAGATGGACTTGCTATTGTTAGGACTGGCTTAGCAGCAGGTTTTGGGTTTGTGTCAACCCCTCGATTTAGGGAACCACTTTTTGAAACTTAATAACTACTGCTAGAGCCTGCTGTTTAGGGGATTTATATTTATCTGTATGTCGTTTA
>JAYVUR010000094.1:0-4153 GCA_043787715.1 Candidatus Melainabacteria bacterium | reverse complement strand
CCTGCAATAATGACTAACATCCAAGGAGAGCGAACTACATTGCTAATATCTATTAGCGCTTGAGTGAAGGCCGGTAGTTTACCTCCAGTCGCGGCGAATATTGCTGAGAATTTGGGTAAGATGAAAGTTAACATGAACCAAACTACCACAGAAGCAATACTAACTACGGCTATTGGATAGGTCATTGCTGTTTGCACTTTGTGTTGTAGTTTGCTGCGAGCTTCTAAAAATATTGCAAGTCTATTTAGTACTTGATCTAGTACACCACCAGCTTCACCAGCTTTGACCATGGAGACATAGAGCCTGTCGAATACCTCAGGAAACTTAGACAGTGACTCGGATAGAGGGGTGCCTTGCTCGACATCAGATTTGACTTGAGCAATAATTCCTGCGAGTCTAGGGTTTTCAGTCTGATCAACAAGAACGGTAAGCACGCGTAACATGGCGATACCGGCTTCGACCATGGCGGCAAACTGCCTTGAAAAGATCACCATGTCTTTGAGACTGACTTTGCGCCCTTTGCCTTTGCGCGCAGTTTTAATTTTCTGTTTAGCGCTGCTAGCAGATTTTTGCAGCGGGTTGATATTAATCACCCATAAGCCTTGTTTGCGCAAAGCAAATTTCGCTAATGAAACATCACTCGCATCTATTTCTCCGTGTTTGGTTTTACCTTTGGCGTCTCTTGCTAAATAGGTGTAGCTGTTCATCTATCTAAATATTATTCTGCTATCCGCAAATAGTCACTGTGCCTATATACCCAAGTGAAGATAAGGTGATTTTCTTCGTTAATAATTTATGTGATTATCTAGAACAGGGTTCGCGTGTGTAGATTATGTTTTGCGTGCACGGCGCGCCCGGCACTCCGAGCCAGGGGCGCCTTCCGCAGTAGCTGCCGAGGCAGCCGTGCCAGAGTTTAGAGATGGATCAGATACATGCTATTTCTAGAATAGTGGGCATAATTTAATTAACGGATGAAATACCGCAACCTAGCAGATTTATTTTTTAAGCGCGCCGAAAAATACGCCCGCCGTCCGTTGGTGCGTTATAAAAAACGCAGACATTTACCATACGAAGATATAAGTTGGGAAGAAGCTAAGACTCAAGTCGAGCAAATCGCCTACGGACTTAAAGCCTTAGGTGCTCGCAAAGGTCAGAATATTGGTTTACTTGCTACCACTTGTCATTATTGGATGTTTTCTGATTTTGGTATTTTGGCGGCTGGTTGTTGTACTGTGCCGATTTACCATAGTTCTCTAGCTGATAGCGTCAAATACATAGTTGATCATGCGGAACTTGAGATAGTAATAGTACGCAACAAAATTCAACTACAGAAACTGCGCTCACTCTGGCACACCATGCCTAAACTGCGTTATGTAGTGGTGATGGTAGATTCAGGTGATATCCCTACTAATGATCCTAGGATTCTTACTCTTGATGAGTTGATGAAAGTTGGTCGTAAAGAGCAGCGTGAAGAACCAGATTTTATTACCAAACGTCTTGCTGAAACAGAAGGTTCCGATACAGCTACTATCATTTATACTTCTGGTACTACCGGTGTGCCGAAAGGCGTGGTGCTTACTCACGACCATGTGCTAGTAGCTGCGATGTCTTTCTACCAATATGTACCTTTTGAGGAAGGTTACAATATGCTTTCTTTCTTGCCACTTGCGCACGTTTTTGAACGAGTTTGTTGTCAATTCTATGGTATTGATCAAGGTGTGGTTTTTACTTATTGCGAGAAGATGGAAGAACTCTCTATCATGCTCAGAGAAGCTGAGGTAGACACTATGACAGTGGTGCCGCGTATTCTTGAGAAGATTTATGCGCGTGTTATGGCTAAGGCTAACGCTGCTGGTCCCATCAAGAAGAAAATGTTCGATGAATCTATTCGTATAGGTATTGAATATCACAAGAAAAAAATGGCGAAAGAACATATCTCGCAAGAGTTGCGCATAGCTTATGAAGTAGCCAATATGACTGTGCTTAGTAAGATTAAGGCGAATATAGCCCCTAAGTTGAAGATATTTATAGTGGGTGGTGCACCATTTAGTCCAGACTTAGTTTATTTCTATATGGCTATTGGTTTTAGCGTGGTAGAAGGTTATGGGCTTACTGAAACTACTGCCCCAATTAGTGTGAATCCGCCTTGGGCTAATAGACCGGGTACTGTTGGAATTCCGTTCTCGCATTTTGAAGTGAAGATCGCTGATGATGGTGAGATCATTTGCCGTGGTCCTGCGGTGTTTAGCCATTATTATAAGAACCCAGAAGCCACTGCTGAAGCTATTATTGATGGTTGGTTCCATACTGGTGATCTTGGTGCTTTTGATGCTGGTGGCTATCTTAGAATTACTGGTCGTAAGAAGGATCTGCTTATTACCGCTGCTGGCAAGAACGTAGCGCCGCAGCACGTAGAAGCGATGTTACTAAGAAGCAAATACCTAAATCAAATCGTAGTACTTGGTGATAGAGAAAAATATCTTGCTGCTCTTATAGTTTTGAATGAAGATGAAGTGCGCAAGCAGATGGCTGAACTTAAAATAGATTTGCCACCACGAGGATCAAGCTTGGATCAAGTGCCGCAGATTCGTTCGCTTATAGATCAAGAGATAGCTAAATATAGTTTGGACTTAGCTAGCTATGAACAGATTAAGGCTTACAGCGTTCTTGATCATGAACTTACTATTGAGAGCGGTGAACTCACTCCAACTCTTAAGATTAAACGTAATGTGGTGCGTGAGCGTTATCCAGATATTATTAAACCTTTATTCCGTAAAGAGAAAGCAGGCGCTTAGCGGCCCCGGCCACCCGTGGAACTAATCCAAGCAATATAGCGACTTAGCTATATGTGCCTGCATTATTAGAACGTCAGAAAAAACCGCGCAGCCTTAAGGCTAAAAAAAGTTCCCGCCTAAGCTCAGCCTTAGCAAAATATTTAGGCGAAGATATTTGGCAGGAGTCTTGGCCTACTACGAGTAGTTATACGCTCAAGGATACTTGGAAGAATCACAAGCGCAATTGGGGGCATAGTCTTCACTCGATGGCATCACGCTCTGGCTCTTTTCCGCCGGCGCTTACTGATTATTTTATTCAGCGTTTTAGTAAGCCCGGTGATATCGTCTTAGATCCCTTCTCTGGCAAGGGCACTACTGCCCTGCAAGCCTGTCTTAGTGGGCGTCTTGGCATAGGCGTAGACGTAGCACCAGAAGCTTATGCATTGACTGCGGCTAAGACTATTTGTATAGATCAAGAAGCTGCCGTTAAGTATTTACGTTCGCTCAAGATTAACAGCGATACTCGTAAATGTGCAGCTCTGCTTAAGCAAGTCCCTGATAACGTCAAAGTCTTCTATCATGATGGCGTGCTTGCTCAATTGGTGTCGCTGCGCGAGGAGCTTACTAAGGATTTCTCTATTGGGCATCTTAGTTATGATGACGCGCCACATTTCGAGCTGCGCAAATCTTCTAAATCTGCGCAATATGCACAGTATTGGCTTGGTGTGCTGATCGGTATTCTGCACGGCTCTTCAGAGCTGAGTCTTAGCGTACCTTGCTCGCACAGTTTCAGCATGGCGCCTGGTTATGTGCGTAAATATTCAGCTGAGCATGGTCTTGAGAAACCAGACCGTGATGTCATCGGCTGCCTTATTAAGCGCTCCGAGAAACTTCAAGAAGACGGCGCCAATATTAAACCCGGTAGAGCGATATTAGGTTCAGCGATGGAACTGCCTGAGTCACTAACTGGAACCGTGGATCTAATGGTAACTAGTCCGCCGTATTTCACTGCTCAGACTTATGCTTGGGATAACTGGCTGCGTGAGTGGTTCTTGGGCTTCGATTTCAAAGACGTGCGCAAACAAACTCTGCATACGGCTGTAGTCGATAAATACAGCGAAGCTATGTACCAGCATCTTGCTGAAGCTTACCGTGTGCTTAAACCCGGCGCTTGGGCTTTTGTTGTGGTCGGCGACGTGATTAAGAAGAGCATCACTAAACTTGGCAAAGAAAAAACCAAAGTCGAAGAACTTATTATCACGGCTAATATCATCGCTACAGAGGCTGAGCGAGCGGGTTTTAGCGTGGAGCTTATCATTAATGATGATATTCCGCCGACAAGTCGATATAATTCAAGCTTCCTTAAGCAGGATCAAGGG